>NZ_JBQEQE010000018.1:56705-87300 GCF_052046095.1 Pseudomonas sp. 22072 | reverse complement strand
GCCCAGCGGGAGCAAGCTCCCTCGCCACAGCAGGCCCGCAGCTACGAGGGATTGGGTTGAGTCGGTCATAGCGCAGTGTCCAGGGCAGCATCGGTACGCACGCCGCGCCAGGCGTTGAAGCGATGGCGCGCGCGGTCCAGGTAAAGGTAAACCACCGGGGTGGTGTAAAGGGTCAGAACCTGGCTGAACACCAGGCCGCCAATAATGGTCAGGCCCAACGGGTGGCGCATCTCCGCACCATCACCACTGCCGAGCAGCAACGGCAAGGCACCGAGGATCGCGGCCAGGGTGGTCATCAGAATCGGCCGCAGGCGCAACAGACAGGCGCTGCGGATCGACTCCAGCGGGCTCATGCCATCGTTGCGCTCCAATTGCAGCGCCAGGTCGATCATCAGGATCGCGTTCTTCTTCACCACGCCGATCAACAGGAACAAACCCAGCAGCGAGATCAGGCTGAACTCGCCCCCGAGCAGGTAGATCGCCAACAACGCACCGACACCGGCCGACGGCAGCGTAGACAGGATGGTCAGCGGGTGGATGTAGCTTTCATACAAGATACCCAGCACCAGGTACACCGCCACCAGCGCGCCGAGAATCATGAACGGCTGGCCTTTCTGGGTCGCGGCGAACGCATCGGCAGTGCCGGCCATCTTGGCGATCACATCCTCGGGCAACCCGACTTTGGCAATCGCACGCTCGATAGCCGCCGTGCCCTGCTCCACCGTGACCCCGGGCGCCATGTCGAAGGCGATATTCTCCGAAGCGAACTGGCCTTCATGGCTGACGCGGTCGTCGGCCAGGCTGTTCTCATAGTGGGCAATGGTCGACAACGGCACCCGTGCGCCGTCGGCCGTGATCACCTGCACCTGGTTGAGGGTGATCGGGTCCTGGGCGTATTTGGGGTTGACCTCCATCACCACCTGGTACTGGTTGAGGCTGTCGTAAATGGTGGAAATCTGCCGTTGGCTGTAGGCGTTGTTGAGCACCGCCGTGACCATGTCCATGTCGATGCCCAGGCGCTTGGCCTGGTCGCGGTCGACAATCAACGTCACCTGGGCCGCGCCGCGGCCTTCGCGGGCGTCGATGGCGGTCAGCTCCGGCAACTCACGCATCGCCGCCACGACTTTCGGGTACCACAGGCGCAACGCGGCCAGGTCGCCGCTTTGCAGGATGTAGGAATATTGCGCGCTGGTCTGGTCGCGGCCGCCCCCGAACTGCAGGTCCTGGTCGGCCATAAGGAACAAGCGCCCGCCCGGCACCAGCGGCACCTCCTTGCGCAGGCGCTCGATCACCGCCTGGGCGGAGATCTTGCGTTCGCCAAGCGGCTTGAGGCGCACCAGCATCACTGCGTTGTTAGTGCCTTGGTTGCCACCGATAAAGCCGGCCACACTGAGCACCGCCGGGTCCTTGAGCACCGCCTGGCGAAAGATCTCCATCTTCGGCTGCATGACGCTGAACGACAGGCCATCGTCACCGCGCACGAAGCCGATCAACTGGCCGGTGTCCTGCTGGGGCATGAAGGTTTTGGGCACCACCACGTACAGCGCGATATTCACGCCCACGGTGACGAACAGGCTGAGCAAGGTCAGGCGCCGATGGCGCAGCACCCAATCCAGGCTGGTGGCGTAGCCGGCGACCATGCGCTCGTTGATCTTCTGGCTCCAGCGCTGCAAACCGGTCTGCCGGTCCTTCACATGCGGCTTCAACCAGCGAGCGCACAGCATGGGTGTCAAGGTCAGCGAGACAATCAGCGAGACGATGATCGCCGCCGACAAGGTGATGGAAAACTCGCGGAACAGGTTGGTAACAATGCCGCCCATGAACAGGATCGACAGGAACACCGCCACCAGCGACACGTTCATCGACAGCAAGGTAAAGCCCACTTCCTGGGCGCCCAGGTAGGCGGCTTTCATCGGTGGCACGCCGTCGTCGATGTGCCGGGAAATGTTCTCCAGCACCACGATGGCATCGTCCACGACCAAACCGGTGGCGAGGATCAGCGCCATCAGCGAGAAGTTGTTCAGAGAAAACCCGTACAGGTACATCACCGCGAAGGTGCCCACCAGCGATACCGGCACCGCCAGGGTCGGGATCAGCGAAGCACGGAAGTTACCCAAGAACAGGTACACCACCAGGATCACCAGCCCCACGGCAATCAGCAGGGTCATTTCCGCCTCATGCAGGGTGGCAGTGATCACTGGCGAGCGGTCCATGGCCAGGCTGAGCTTGACGCTGGACGGCAACACCGCCTGCAACGCCGGCAACTGGGCCTTGATCTGCCGCACGGTTTCGATGATGTTGGCGCCGGACTGGCGGTTGATCACCAGCAACACCGCCGAATCATTGTTGAAGAAGCCGCTATTGTAGCGGTCTTCCACGCCATCAGTGATCTTCGCCACGTCCTTGAGGCGCAGGGCGGCGCCGTCCTGGTAGCGAATCAGCAGGGGCTCATAGTCCTTGGCTTTCTCCAACTGGTCGTTGGCCTGGATCTGCCAGTTGCGCTCGCTGTCTTCCAGTGAGCCTTTGGGCCGGCGCTGGTTGGCATTGGCGATGGTGTTGCGCACATCGTCCAGGGCGACGCCGTACTGATCGAGGGCCTTGGGTTCCAGTTCGATGCGCACCGCCGGCAGCGAACTGCCGCCGATCTGCACTTCGCCCACACCCGGCACCTGGGACAGGCTCTGGGACAGAATGGTCGAGGCCAGGTCGTACAACTGACCCTTCTGCAACACGTCGGAGGTCAGCGACAGCACCATGATCGGCGCCTGGGACGGGTTGATCTTCTTGTAGGTGGGCATGCTGCGCATGCCACTGGGCAGCAGGTTGCGCGACGCGTTGATGGCCGCCTGCACTTCCCGCGCCGCCCCGTTGATATCGCGGTCGGAATCGAACGCCAGAATCACCCGGGTAGAGCCCTGGCTCGACGAGCTGCTCATGGTGGTGATACCGGCAATCGCGCCGAATGAACGCTCCAGCGGCGTGGCCACCGTAGACGCCATCACCTCGGGGCTGGCGCCGGGCAAGCTGGCCGACACCACGATCACCGGAAAGTCGATCTGCGGCAATGGCGACACCGGCAACAAATTGAAGCTGACGCCACCGAGCAACATGATCGCCAGGCTCAGCAGCATGGTCGCGACCGGCCGGCGGATGAAAGGTCCGGACAGGTTCATGGCTCAACCGGCTCCAGGCGTTGTGGCTCTTTGCGCCAGCGCCGGCCAAGACGATCGAAGTACAGGTAGATCACCGGTGTGGTGAACAGCGTCAACACCTGGCTCACCAGCAACCCGCCGACCATCACCAGGCCCAGGGGCTGGCGCAGTTCGGCGCCGGAGCCGCTCGCTAGCATCAAAGGCACCGCGCCGAACAAGGCAGCCAGGGTCGTCATCAGGATGGGCCGGAAGCGCAACAGCGCGGCCTGGTAGATCGCGGTCTGCGGGTCCAGGCCCTGGTTGCGTTCGGCGTCGAGGGCGAAGTCGATCATCATGATCGCGTTCTTTTTCACGATACCGATCAGCAGGATGATGCCAATGATCGCGATCATGCCCAGGTCATTGCCACTGAGCAGCAACGCCAGCAAGGCCCCCACCGCCGCCGACGGCAAGGTCGATAGGATAGTGATCGGGTGGATGTAGCTCTCATAGAGCACACCGAGCACGATGTACATGGTGACCACCGCCGCCAGGATCAACAGCAAGGTGCTCGACAACGAGGCTTCGAACGCCTGGGCCGCGCCCTGGAACTGGGTTTGCACGCCCACCGGCATGCCGATGTCCTTCTGGGTCTGGTTGATCAGTTCCACGCCTTTGCCCAGCGCTACGCCGGGCGCCAGGTTGAACGACATCATCACCGCTGGGAACTGGCCGATATGGGCAATTGCCAATTGCGCCTGGCGCTGTTCCACATGGGCCAGGCTCGACAGCCGTACCTGACCACCGTCAGTGGTTTTCACATGGATCTGGTTGAGGGCCGCCGGGCCGAGGGTTTCGCCGGACTGGGCCTGCAACACCACTCGATACTGGCTGGCCTGGGTGTAGATGGTGGAGATCTGGCGCTGGCCGAAGGCGTCATACAGCGCATCGGTGATGGTCGAGACACTTACGCCCAGGCGCGAGGCCGCGTCGCGGTCGATCACCAGGTACACCTGCAAGCCTTTGTCCTGCAGGTCACTGGCCACGTCGGTGAGTTCCGGCAACTGGCTGAGGGCGTGTACCAGCTTGCCGCTCCATAACGCCAACAACTCGGCGTCCGGGGAGGACATGCTGAACTGGTACTGGGTACGGCTGACCCTGTCCTCGATGGTGAGGTCCTGCACCGGTTGCATGAACAGGCGGATACCCACCAGCTTGTCAATCTGCGGTTGCAGGCGGGTGATGACCTCGGCTGCGCTCAAGTCGCGCTGGCCGTGAGCCTTGAGGTTGATGAGCAAGCGGCCGCTGTTGAGGGTGGCGTTATCGCCATCCACGCCAATGTAGGACGACAGGCTCTCGACCGCAGGGTCGGCGAGAATGATCTTCGCCAGTTCCTGCTGGCGCTGGCTCATGGCCGCAAAGGAAATCGACTGCGGCGCCTCGGAAATCCCCTGGATCACCCCGGTGTCCTGCACCGGAAAAAAACCCTTGGGCACCACCAGGTACAGCACCACCGTAAGCCCCAGGGTGGCGATCGCCACCAGCAACGTCAGCGGCTGGTGCTTGAGCACCCACTGCAACTTGCGGCCGTAGGCTTCGATCAGCCAATCAATCCAGGCGCCGCTGGCTTTGTAGAAGCGGCCCTGCTCTTCTTCCTTGGGTTCACGCTTGAGCAGGCGCGCACACATCATGGGCGTGAGGGTCAGGGACACTACCAGGGAAATCAAGATCGCCACTGCCAGGGTGATGGCAAACTCACGGAACAGCCGCCCGACCACGTCGGCCATGAACAGCAACGGGATCAATACCGCGATCAACGACAGCGTGAGGGACACCAGGGTGAAACCGATCTGCTTGGCGCCCTTGAGCGCGGCCGCCATCGGCGTCTCGCCTTCCTCGATATAGCGCGAAATGTTCTCCAGCATCACGATGGCGTCGTCCACCACAAACCCGGTGGCGATGGTCAGGGCCATCAGCGTCAGGTTATTGATGGAGAATCCGGCCAGGTACATCACACCAAAGGTGCCCACCAGGGACAGCGGCACGGCGATGGACGGAATGATCGTGGCGCTGACCCGGCGCAGGAACAGGAACGTCACCATGACCACCAGAGCAATGGCGATCAGAAGCTCGTGTTGCACGTCTTTGACCGAAGCGCGGATGGTCTGGGTGCGGTCGGTGAGCACCGTCACGTCCAGGCCGGCCGGCAGGTTGTCGGTGATGCTCGGCAGCAGGGCCTTGATACGGTCTACCACCTCGATCACGTTGGCGCCCGGCTGGCGCTGGATATTGAGCAACACGGCCTGGTTCTCGTTGGCCCAGGCGGCAAGGCGCTCGTTTTCGGCGCCGTCGACGATCTGCGCGACATCCTTGAGCCGCAGCGGAGCGCCATTGTTGTAGGCCAGGATCAGTTCGGCGTATTGCTCGGGCGAGACCAGTTGGTCGTTGGCGTCGAGCATCGAAACGCGGGTGGGGCCGTCAAAGTTACCTTTGGGCTGGTTGACGTTGGAGGCGGCGATCAGGGCGCGTACGTCCGAGAGGTTCAAGCCATTGGCCGCCAGGGCCTCGGGGTTGACCTTGATACGCACGGCCTGGCGCTGGCCACCGGCGATGCTGACCATGCCGACACCGCTGATCTGCGCGATTTTCTGCGCCATGCGTGTGTCGACCAAATCATTGAGCTTGGGCAGCAACATGGTCTTGGAGGTGATTGCCAGGGTCAGCACCGGGGTATCCGCCGGGTTGACCTTGTTGTACACCGGCGGCGCCGGCAGATCCTTGGGCAACAGGTTGGTGGCGGCGTTGATCGCGGCCTGCACCTGTTGCTCGGCCACATCCATATTGATGTCGAGGTTGAAACGCAGGGTCAGCACCGAGGCGCCGCCGGAGCTGGTAGAGGCCATCTGGGTCAGCCCGGGCATCTGCCCGAACTGGCGCTCCAGCGGTGCGGTGACCGCGCTGGTCATCACATCGGGGCTGGCGCCGGGGTACAGGGTCATCACCCGGATAGTCGGGTAATCCACCTGGGGCAACGCCGACACCGGCAGCAGGCGGTACGAAATGATGCCGGCCAAGACAATGGCCAGCATGCTCAGCGTGGTGGCGACCGGGCGAAGGATGAACAGGCGCGACAGGTTCATGAACCGACCTTTTGCGCCTTGCCGGCGTCAGCCCCGGTCTCCCCTTTCGCTGCGGGCTTGCCTTGCAGGTGCTCGGGCGGCGTGGTCGGCACCTCGCTGCTGGCGTTGACCACTTCGATCTCGCTGCCGTCCTTGAGGCGGTCGGTGCCTTCCAGCACCACGCGGTCGCCAGCGACCAGGCCTTCCTTGATCACGGTGTTTTCGCCATCGGTGTCACCTACCACCAAGGGCTGGACCTTGACCTTCTTGTCGCCGTCGAGCTTGTAGACAAAGGTGCCATTGTTGCCGAACTGGATCGCCGCAGATGGCGCCAGCACCACGTTCTTCAAGGTATCAGCCAGCAGGTGCACATTGACGAACTGGTTGGGGAACAGCGCCTGGTCCTTGTTATCGAAACGCGCCTTGAACTTCAGCGTGCCGGTGGTGACGTCAATCTGGTTGTCCAGGCTTTGCAGTACACCGACCGCCTGCTTTTTCACGTCGCCACGGTCCCAGGCTTCCACGGGCAACTTGTTACCGGCGTGGTAACGAGCCAGCACGGTTTCCAGGGTATTTTCCGGCAGGGTGAAGGCCACGCTGATTGGCTGGGTCTGGGTGATTACCGCCAGGGCGGTGGTGTCGTTGGCGGCGACGAGGTTGCCGACGTCAAGCTGGCGCAAACCGACCCGGCCGCTGATGGGCGCGCGGATTTTGGTGAATTCCAGGTTGAGCTTTGCGTCGTCCACCGCGCCCTGGTTGGTCTTGACCGTGCCCTGGTACTGCAACACCAGCGCTTCGGCGGTGTCCAGGGTTTGCTTGGCGATACTGTCCTGGGCATACAGGTCGCGATAACGCTGTACATCGACCTGGGCGTTCTTCAACTGGGCCTGGTTCTGCAGCAAGGTGCCCTGGGCCTGGAGCAAGGCGTTCTGGTAGCTGCGCGGGTCGATTTCTGCCAGCAGGTCACCGGCCTTGACCATTTGCCCTTCCTCGAAGGCGATCTTGACCAGCTCGCCGCCCACCCGGCTGCGCACATTAATGGTGTTCAGCGCCGTGACCGTACCCAGCGCCTTGTAGTACACCGGGAACTCACCCAGCACTGCAGGGGCCACGCGCACCGGCACTGGGCCAGTGGACCCGCCGAAGCCCGGGCGCGCCATGCCGGTTTTACCCGTGTGCCCGGCCGGAGCGTCTTTATGGGCCGCGCCGCTGGGCCAGAATTTCCAGCACAGGCCGGCGATAACCAGCAGCACGAGCAGGCCAAACAGCCAGCGGCGGGAGTTGCGGGGGGAGGATTGCATGGAGTGATCAACCATTGGGCGCGAGAGCTTCTACTTTGGGAGGCTGAAAGATAAGCACTGGGGGGCCTTAAGAAAAGCACCTTTACCGGCTATTTACTTTGGGCTTACAACGTTTAACTTCTGATCTTAGTCCACCGGCTATTTCGCTAAACCGCTGACGCTCAAATAAAAACGGCCTGGACTAGGCCAGGCCGCAATCATGCATCATACGTGTTACTGCCAAACGACAGTCATACGTAGAAACAGTTACTTCAACACAGCCAGGGCGGCGTCGTAGTTTGGCTCTTCAGCAATTTCCTTGACCAACTCACTGTGCAGCACGTTGTCGTTTTCATCCAGCACCACGACAGCGCGAGCGGTCAGGCCCTGCAGCGGGCCGTCAGCGATGGAAACACCGTAGTCAACGGCGAAGTCGGCATTGCGGAAATCCGACAGGTTCTTAACGTTTTCCAGGCCTTCGGAGCCACAGAAACGCGCTTGGGCGAATGGCAGGTCGGAGGAGATGCACAGGACCACGGTGTTGGCCACATCGTTGGCCTGGGCATTGAACTTGCGCACGGAAGTGGCGCAGGTTGGGGTATCAACGCTTGGGAAGATGTTCAGCACTTTGCGCTTGCCGGCAAAGGTAGCCAGGGTGGCGTTGGACAGGTCGCCGGCGGTCAGGGTGAAGTCTGCAGCTTTGGCGCCGACTTTCGGCAGTTCGCCTTCAACCTGGACCGGGTTGCCTTTAAGGGTGACTTGAGCCATGAACGGAATCCTTATGCTGGTTTTTGGTTAAACAAATTCGAGAGGCGGAAGTTAACCACAAAGTGCCGACGCTACCTACCGCCAGACACAAATTGTCATGTCGTCAGGTTGTGGTTTAATTGCGCGCTTTTCGCCCGCCCTTCAAGGAAACCGTCGTCGATGAATCAGCCTGTCACCAAAGTCCTGGTCATTGGTTACGTCTGGCCGGAGCCCCGCTCCTCGGCCGCGGGCGGGCATATGATGCAAATCCTTGAGAGTTTTCTTACGCAAGGTTGGGACATTACCTTCAGCAGCCCGGCCACCATTGGCGAGCACAAGGCCGACTTGCCGGCACTCGGGATCGCCGAACGCACCATCGAACTGAATAACAGCAGTTTCGACGACTTTATTCGCGAACTGGCCCCGGATATCGTGCTGTTCGACCGTTTCATGATGGAGGAGCAATTCGGCTGGCGCGTAGAACAATGCTGCCCCGACGCCCTGCGCGTGCTGGAAACCTCCGACCTGCAAAGCCTGCGCGACGCCCGTCACCAGCGGCTCAAAGAGCAGGTGAAAGCCCAACCCGACAGCGACGACTTCAGCGCCCTGTTCGCGCCGGCGCTGGAAGACGAGTTCCAACGCATGGCCGACACCGACCTGGCCAAACGCGAAATCGCCGCCATTTACCGCTGTGACATCAGCTTGATGATCTCCGACGTGGAAATCCGTCTGCTCACCGAACAGTTCAAGGTGCCTGCCGCCCTGCTCCACTGGTGCCCCTTGATGCTGCAACCGCCCACCGACGCATTTGCGCCCTTTGACGACCGTGCGCATTTCCTCAGCATCGGTAACTTCCGCCACGCGCCCAATTGGGATGCGGTGCTGTGGATGAAGCACCGCCTGTGGCCACTGATCCGCCAACAACTGCCAGGCGCCCAATTGCATATCTACGGCGCCTACACCCCGCCCAAGGCCACCGCCCTGCACAATCAGGCCCAGGGTTTCCATGTAATGAACTGGGCCGAAGATGCGCTGCAAGTCATGACCGCCGCGCGCATCTGCCTGGCACCGTTGCGCTTTGGCGCGGGCATCAAGGGCAAGTTGGTCGACGCCATGCTGTGCGGCACGCCCAGTGTCACGACCCCAATCGGCGCCGAGGCCATGGGCGATGACCAGCCCTGGCCAGGCGTGATTGCACAGGATGCCCCGGCCCTGGCTGCCGCTGCCGTGGCCCTTTATCAGGACCGTGAGCGCTGGACCCGCGCCCAGGAACACGGGCGCCAACTGCTGGCCCGGCGCTATGACCAGAACATCCACGGGGCCGCCTTGGTGGAATGCCTGGAACGCTGTCGCCGCAACCTCGCTGCCCATCGCAGGGACAACTTCACCGGCGGCATGCTGCGCCACCACGCGCATAAAAGTACCCAATATATGTCCCAGTGGATCGAGGCGAAAAACCGCACCCTGTAAACACTGCTGCTGGCGAGGACGTGCGTGACGGGGCATTATCCTACGCAGCGATCACAATAAAGCGACGGCAGCATGACCCGAGCAACGCGCATCACCGACCCTTCCTACGAGTTGATGGACGACCACAACGGCCTGTCCATCATCTATCGCCAACACGGCTTCCCCTGCCCGCTGGTGCGCTGGCACTTCCACAAGGAATACGAGCTGCACCTGATCGTCGCCAGCTCTGGCAAGGTGTTTATCGGTGACTACATCGGCAACTTCTACCCCGAAAGCCTGTTCCTCACCGGCCCCAACCTGCCCCATAACTGGATCAGCCAGGTGGAAGAAGACGAAGTGGTGCCCAAGCGTGACATGCTGGTGAACTTCACCGATGACCTGTTCGAGAGCGGCAGCCATATTTTTGCTGAACTCAAGAACCTCGCACCGCTGCTGGAGCGCGCGCAGTACGGCATCGAATTTCGCTGCAAAAAAACCATCACCCAGGCCATGACCTTGATGCAACACATCGAGGACGCCAAGGGCATGGCGCGCCTGGGGCAGTTTTTTATCTTGCTGGACGTGTTGAGCGTGTGCGAGGACTACCAATTGCTGTCCGGCGTAACCACGCCGCAATTGGCCGACGAGCACAGCATAGACCGCACCAACCGGGCAGTGGATTACATCTTTGCACATTACGCCCGCGAGCTGCCGCTGGAAGAAGTGGCGCAATACCTGGGGATGAAGCCGACCTACTTCTCGCGGGTGTTCAAGCAGGCGACCGGTCGCACCTTTATCGAATTCGTCAACCGGCTGCGCATCAGCAAGTCCTGCGAATTACTCGCGGACGGTGACAAGGCCGTCACGGATGTGTGCTTTGAGTCAGGCTTCAACAATATCTCCAACTTCAACCGACGCTTTCAGCAACTCAAGGGCATGACCCCTTCCCACTATCGACGGTTGGCGATGCAGCGGTTGACGGAGCAGAACCTGATGCCGGTAGACACCTCGCACTTCAGTTAAAAAACCGCAAGCTGGCCATCTGGCGAACGCTCTCACGCCTGTCCCGATCACATCCCGTAATAGCTGGGGCGGAACGCCTCCCTGTGTATGACCAAAAAGCTACAAGTCAGTTGCTGACCACGCGCTTTCTTATCGTACCCATGAGGCCCCCATGAGCATTATTGCAACGCACTCGCCCTTACCCACCCCGCCCCGAAATTTGCCTCCATCCCCTGCAACAGTGGGCGCACAAACCAGCTTGATTCGGACCCCACGCAGCCCATCGGCCGGTGTAGTGACCCTGGAAGGCCGAAACACAGCCGAGCCGTTGGTGAGTCAGGCTGACGCGGACATGGCAGATAAACTCGCCACCGCTTTGATGGAGGAGGTCAATGTACACGCTACCAGCCGTTACATGCCGTCTTCCTTCGGCACAGTCCATGACATTCCAACTCACTCAACATTCGGGCAGCTTTGGTCACAGCTGACGCACGCACTCAAAAACGAGCCGTTCGCGACGTTTGCGAAGAATAACAACATCAACATTTCAAACCTGAAACTAACGCCTTCCGGATTTCTGGATGGCACCATTAACGGCGAACGCAGCAGTTTTTCCAAATACGACGATGGCTTCGAGGAAGCCGCTGTCAACGTCTTCGAGGTTGTGCGCAAACTCTCTACGAACAACGTCCCGATTGTGTATATCGGCGAACACACCGCCACCACCCATGCCGTCGGTGCTTTTTACGCCATGAGGGTTCCGACGACGAAGGCCGAGGCACTCGAGCAAATCCGGGTGTTGCAGGATATCAAGACATTCCCATCGCTACTTGCTCCTGAAGGCAATGCTGCGCGGCCCCACCGACAGGACGTTCAGCACGTCAGGCATATGCGGGATGAAGCCATACAGAACCTTGCGCTGCAGGTCATGCTTGAGCCTGGCAAGTTCCCCCAGGCACAACGCCCGGACGTCGTGCAGCCGCCGGCGCCGCCCGGCAGCGCAGAACCGGCCACCACACCGATCGGAACCTCGAGCGCCACCACTGACCCCGTCGCAGATATTGCCCGTCGCCAGTTTGCCGGTGAGCCCAACGTTTACTCGGTGGTCGCTCGAGTGCTCAGCGACAGGCTGAAGGAAGCCTCTCCAGGGCTGGATTTCGACATCAACCAGATTGCCATTGAAACGCCCGATCCGGACAATCCCTCCAAACCCAAGCGCACACAATTGATGGCACTTGCCTTCGACTACCTGACTGGCGGTGACGCCCCAGACTTCCTCGATTCCGCCAGGGCGTTTGACACGCGTCCCGATCGACTGGCACGCACAGGCACCGCTGCCGACACTCCGCTAGACCTCGACTTTTCAGCTCTGAGCGGCGTCATGGGTGCGCTGCCAGACCGACTGAACCAGGCCTATGAGGCAAATTTGCGTGAGTACTGGGCCAAACCTGCGTTCAACACGGGCATTGATACCGGTGCCGTTTTCAGCGGCAGTCACCGGACGTTGGTCAGCCGCATTCTGAAAAGCAACCTGCAACTGGCCAGCCTTAAACAATCCGGCCTGGATGATGAACAGCGCAAGACCATCGACATGGTCGTGAGGCATCCCGAAGGCGCCACGCGCCCCGCCCCACTTGACCCCAACTCATCGGGCGCCACCGTCTACAGCCTGGCCGACGCCACACCGAACATGGTGGTTCATCGCTACCTGGCGCAAGCCAATCGCGACATCCTGCTGCTGGTGGAGCCCAGCGGCAAAATCACTCCATTCAACAGTTGGGATGAGCTCGAAAGCCTCGGCGGTCCAAAGGAAGAGATGACCGGCAACCTGTTCGATGGCCAAGCCGACGTCCTCATCAATCGGCATCTCGGCAGCAGTCTGATTTCCCCTGCCTCCCCACGTGGCCCGGACAGTTCGGTGCAGGAGCCGCCCACACTGCCCGACTGGATGAGCAACGCAGGCGAGGCCGAGCGTTTCATCATGCATGAACTCAGCCTGGGACTGGCCAGCTTCAACCAACTGAACGAAGGCCGCAGCTACAACAGCGATATCAAGGACATCCACACGTTCGCCCAGCAGCAATTCGACTTTTTGCCCAGAAGCAAAAAACTCACGGCGCACCCCGCGGCTAAACTCGAGGTGGTCTTCAAAGTCGCTTATGGGGCACAGGGTACCGCCGGGGAAATCGTCCGCCAAACCATGAGCCTGACAGACATGCTCCTCAATAACTTGTCAGGATTACCCAGCGGCCAGATTGAGGTCTTTTACAATACAGGGCTCAAGTATAAAGGCTCTGACTTCAAAGTCAGGGTGCCGGAGCTGGAGAAAGAAGGCGTACTCAAGCAGTTGGTCGACGACCTTGATATCGGCAAAACCTACCCTGACTTGCTGAGGAAAAAACTGCTTGACGACCCAACCGAAAAAGCCCGGCGCCAGGCACTGTTCGCTCAGCAGGTACCGCTGGAGCTGCAGTTCAAGGCGCTGGAACTGAGCATCAAGGCAGAGTCCGGTTTCAACACCACAGGTTTTCGCTACGTCCAGGAGCTATTCAAGCCAGGCCCTGGCCCCAGGATCGTTGATGGCCAAGAAATCGTGATCCGACCGCTGGCGTTCGATAACCGGGCCAATGGGAAAACCGATGTGGTCGAAGGCGCCTATCTGATCGAACCCAAGGACAGCACGAACGGCCCGCACATCCTGTACCGCCCCCTGATGGGCGATGCGTCGTTGATGCAGTTTCCAACCCGCCAGGCGCTGCTGGAAGCCATACAGAACAAAGGCAAGCTGCAAAACGACATCCTCGCCTGGTTGCCTGACGAACAGACCCGCAACACCTACAGTGGCAACGGTTTCAAACATCCAAACCTGGTGATATTCGGTTTAAACCTGGGCTCTGTCCCGATGAACAAAACTATTCCCTTGGCCATGGATACCCGCCTGCAACAGACGCTGCAGGCGGGAACATTGATAAACCACCTGTACGAAGCCAACGCCCGCAGCTTGATCACCTTGGCCGGACAGCAATCGACATCCGACGCACAAAGCCGCTGGGCGAGCCTCAAGGAAGGCGGTTTCCTGTTGCTCAATTCTGTCCTGCCAGTATTGCGCGGGCCCGGTGCCATGCTCGGCTTGATGATGCAGTCCCAGGGCATAATCAATGACCTGGGCGTCCTGCTCGATGATGACGCGCAAAATAAAGAGGCGGCCCTGACGGACCTGCTGGTCAACCTGACGACGTTGCTCGCCCAGTTCAAGGAGCGCTCATTGTCGGAGCCTTCAGCCGTCACCTCAAACAGGTCGGCAACCAACACCAGCGTATTGATCGACGGCGATGCACGCCTTACCCCGCCGCCACAACGCTTTCGAATGGGAGGCCCGCTGGAAAAGATCACACCTGTGGACGGTGAGATCCAGACCAATGTAGATACTTACAATCGTAAAGGTGAGGAAGTTAAACGCTTGAATATCGTCGGTCACGCGGCCAAGCCTGAAGGCGAGCAAGGAGCGATGATTGTCGGGGAGGATGAAAAACTCCTTACTGCTGAAGACGTTTATAATGAACTTGTCGCCCGTGGCATTGATATCAGGGACTATCCGGAAGTGCGTTTGCTGGTCTGTTACTCCGCCAAGGGCGGTGATAACTCACTGGCATCACAACTGCACGCGCTTACTGGCGTGCCGGTCAAGGGTTATGAAGGCTCGGTAGTCGTGGGCTACAAATCCAATGCGGACATAGATCCTGAGGATATCTACAAAACTGCCCTTGCAAAATACAAGGCAAAGTACCCAAGATTTTCTAAAGCCGACATTATCGAATTGGCAGAGATGGAGTTAAACAAACAACTGAAAGACGTTGATATATTTACCCACGTGGAAAAACAGAGTGGCAAAAAAGTAAATGTTAACTGGGGCACTATTAAAAAACCTCTTTGGGAGGAGATCGAAGTCGATTACCGGCCCAAGCGCTTCGGCTCGTCCAAGAAACGAACAAGTGCGGCCCCTGCCGAAATTCAAAGCCCCTCGAAAGAACTCAACGCCCTGGGTGAGTACAAGGATTTCAAGGATCTACCCGAGCCTGAAAAAATCAAAAACAGTATTGCCTTTACCCCCTCTGAAGACGGCCAGTATGAGTACTTCCTGGATCGACCAGCGGGCAGTAATGAAATCCGATTAAACATCATTGGGCATGGCGACAAAGGTGGAGTGACCTTCAAAAGCGAATTGAAAAATGCGCAGTCTTATTCACCCGAAGCGTTCGTTGGACTGATCGCGCCCATGCTGGAAAAAACCAGCGCTACCCAAATCAGAATGATCAGTAGTAAATCCGGCAGTACAGGTTTCGCTGAAGAGTTATCCAAACGCTTGAACGTTCCCGTGAAGGCCCCCGTCGGTACTGTCACACAGTTCGAAGTCATGAAGGACAGGTATTGGATTTTGGAAAAGCTCCCCAACCCACGTCGACCCCATGACCATGAGTGGAAAATCTTTACTCCCCCCGCCTCCGCCAGCTCGCGAGCTTTGAGGTTATGAGCCCGCGCGCAGGGCGGCGCACCCGTTGACTGAGCAGAGCCTGGCTTGAGCAAGCGCCCACCCGTCTGAACTGGTAGATGTGACAGTTCCCTGGATCACGGCGATTGTGAACTCTGGCTCTGTGAATAGTCCATTGGAGCCCCGTCATGAAGAAAACAGCCACCCCTCGTGCAATCAATGAGTTCAGCCGCTTTGAAATACCCGGAGAGACCTTCGGCTGGACCGGCGAAGGCCAGATACATATCGACAATTACGACAAACAAAGTCGCTGGTTCTCGACATCGGTCAATAGAGACTGGGGCAAAGCGCTGACCGGGGCCGCCGACGTTGAAGTGGTCATCAGGCTGCGCGGCGAACAAGCCGGTGAAACACTCATCGTCGCTCATCCGGAAGGAACAGGACGGCTCAACGACATATCAGTCGAAAAGCCAAGCCTTTATCGGTTCTACATCAGGTCCACGGCGACTGGCGAGGTGTGGGTAAGCTTCAAATTTGACTCCAACCGGAAAATGGTGATCGAGAGCATCAGCGTGCTGGGGCCCGTTCGAAAAAAAACCACTAAAGCACCCATACACCCCTGACGGTCTGTTCACCACGCAAACTGGGCGAGCAATTTGCTCAGCAGGCCAATATGGCGCAAGGCATTCTGCGCTCCGGAGCCAACGAGCCGGTCGAACTCAATGCGGTATGCCAGAACGGTAGCTGGTATGCCTATGACGCGAAAGCACAGGCAGGTTATGGGCCTGCGCTGGAAGGCTTTGTATCGGATACATCGTCAGCCGTTTGGCTGGGGAGTGCCTATAAATAGCAAATAGGCATTACCCCTCTTCGGGTGCCTGATCCGCGCTCGAAGATTCTCAGTGCAAAAAAGTATCAGTCCCAGTGCTCCCAAGGATTTGTCACCGCCGCTTTTGAAGGCTGTAATCAACGCACACTCTTCCTGACTCCTTGTAGGAAGACACAACAACAATAACCGTCCTTCTGTAGCCCCCTGGGCGCGGAAATGGAGTGCGCGATGAAGTTCACAGTAAAAACCCTGCTTGCCTGTTCTTGCATGACTGCATGCATGACCCTCAGCGCCGTCAGCCTTGGCGCGCAAACCCTGACCATTGCCACCGTCAACAACAGCGACATGATCCGCATGCAGAAGCTCTCGAAAACCTTCGAGGCCGAGCACCCGGAGATCAAGCTGAACTGGGTGGTGCTCGAAGAAAACGTGTTGCGCCAACGGCTGACTACCGACATCGCTACCCAGGGCGGGCAGTTCGATGTATTGACCATCGGCATGTACGAAGCCGCACTGTGGGGCGCCAAGGGTTGGCTGGAGCCGATGAAAGACCTGCCGGCTTTCTATGACCTTGATGACGTGTTCCCTTCGGTGCGTGACGGTTTGTCCGTCAAAGGCTCCTTGTATGCCCTGCCGTTCTACGCCGAAAGCTCGATCACCTATTACCGCACCGACCTGTTCAAGGACGCCGGGCTGAGCATGCCTGAGCACCCGACCTGGAGCCAGATCGGCGAATTCGCCGCCAAGCTCACCGACAAGTCCAAAGAACAATATGGCCTGTGCCTGCGCGGCAAAGCCGGTTGGGGTGAGAACATGGCGCTGATCACCACACTGGCCAACGGCTTCGGCGCGCGCTGGTTCGATGAGAAGTGGCAGCCGGAATTCAACGGCCCCGAGTGGAAGAACGCGCTGAATTTCTACGTCGACAACATGAAGAAATCCGGCCCGCCGGGTGCTTCCAGCAACGGCTTCAACGAGAACCTGGCACTGTTCAACAGCGGCAAGTGCGCGATCTGGGTGGATGCCAGCGTGGCGGGCTCGTTTGTTACCGACAAGAGCCAGAGCAAGGTCGCCGAGCATGTCGGCTTCACGTTTGCGCCCCACGAGAAGACCGACAAGGGCACGTCATGGCTGTATTCCTGGAGCCTGGCGATCCCGACCAGCTCCAAAGCCAAGGATGCCGCCAAGGTATTCACCAGTTGGGCCACCTCCAAGGAATACGGCCAACTTGTGGCCAAGACCGATGGCATCGCCAACGTACCACCGGGCACACGCACCTCGACCTACAGCGAGGAGTACATGAAGGCCGCGCCGTTCGCCAAGGTGACGCTGGAATCGCTGAAAGTGGCCGACCCCACCAAGCCGACCGAGAAACCGGTGCCGTATATCGGTATCCAGTTGGTGACCATTCCTGAATTCCAGGCGATTGGTACCCAGGTGGGCAAGTTCTTCTCGGGTGCGCTGACCGGTCAGCAGACCGTCGAGGCTGCATTGACCGCCGCGCAGACCACCACCGAGCGGGAAATGAAGCGGGCTGGTTACCCCAAGTAACCCCATAGCCTGTAGGAGCGAGCTTGCTCGCGAAGGTATTCCAAGCACATCGCGGTGTCGGATGTACCTTTTTCGCGAGCAAGCTCGCTCCTACAGGGCTTTTGCGCACCTGTCTCTATCTGGCCTTGATTATCATGAATACACCCACCAAAAACCGCCTGGCCAACCCCGGCTGGTTTCTCGTCAGCCCCTCGGTGGCCTTGCTGCTGCTGTGGATGATCGTGCCGCTGGGCATGACCCTGTACTTTTCGCTGATCCGCTACAACCTGCTCTACCCCGGCGAAAACCAGTTCGTGGGGCTGGAAAACTTCAGCTACTTCATCACCGACTCGGGGTTCCTGCCTGGCGCCACCAATACCCTATTGCTGGTAGGCAGCGTATTGCTGATCAGCGTGGTGTTCGGCGTGTTGATCAGTGCGTTGCTGGAGGCCAGTGAGTTCCTGGGGCGCGGCATCGTGAGGGTGATGCTGATTTCGCCGTTCTTCATCATGCCCACCGTCGGCGCGTTGATCTGGAAGAACCTGATTTTCCACCCGGTGTCGGGGATTCTCGCCGCCGTGTGGAAGTTCTTCGGCGCCGAACCGGTGGACTGGCTGGCGCATTACCCGCTGCTGTCGATCATCATCATTGTGTCGTGGCAATGGCTGCCCTTTGCGATCCTGCTGCTGATGACCGCGATGCAGTCGCTAGACCAAGAGCAAAAGGAAGCGGCACGCCTGGACGGTGCCGGCGCCATTGCGATTTTCTGGCACCTGACCCTGCCCCACCTGGCCCGCCCGATTGCCGTGGTGGTGATGATCGAAACCATTTTCCTGCTCTCGGTGTTCGCCGAAATCTTCACCACCACCAACGGTGGCCCCGGCTACGCCTCGACCAACCTCGCCTACCTGATCTACAACCAGGCGCTGGTGCAGTTCGACGTGGGCATGGCCTCCGCCGGCGGCTTGATTGCCGTGGTCATCGCCAATATCGCGGCGATCATCCTGGTGCGGATGATCGGCAAAAACCTGACTGACAAGCCTTGAGGGCCGCGCCATGACGCTTCAACAATCCCGCCGCCTGCAAAGCCTGTTGCTCGGCACGCTGGCCTGGGCCATTGCGATCCTGATTTTCTTCCCGATCTTCTGGATGGTGCTGACCAGTTTCAAGACCGAAATCGACGCCTTCGCCACGCCGCCGCAGTTCATCTTCACGCCGACGCTGGAGAACTACCTGCACATCAACGAGCGCAGCAACTACTTTGCCTACGCCTGGAACTCGGTGGTGATTTCGTTCAGCGCCACCGCCCTGTGCCTGCTGATTTCGGTACCGGCCGCCTACTCTATGGCGTTCTACGAAACCCAGCGCACCAAGGGCACGCTGCTGTGGATGCTGTCCACCAAGATGCTGCCGCCGGTGGGCGTACTGATGCCGATCTACCTGCTGGCCAAGAGCTTTGGCCTGTTGGATACGCGCATTGCGCTGATCATCATCTACACCCTGATCAACCTGCCGATTGTGGTGTGGATGGTGTACACCTACTTCAAGGACATCCCCAAGGACATCCTCGAAGCCGCCCGCCTGGACGGCGCCACCCTGTGGCAGGAAATGGTGCGCGTGCTGCTGCCAATCGCCAAGGGTGGCCTGGCGTCCACGGTACTGCTGTCGTTGATCCTGTGCTGGAACGAGGCGTTCTGGTCGCTGAACCTGACCTCCTCCAGCGCCGCGCCGTTGACCGCCTTGATCGCCTCCTACTCCAGCCCCGAAGGCTTGTTCTGGGCCAAGCTGTCCGCCGTCTCGACCCTGGCCTGCGCGCCGATCCTGATCTTTGGCTGGATCAGCCAGAAGCAGTTGGTACGCGGTTTGTCCTTTGGCGCCGTCAAATAATAATTCGAAAAGGAGGCCCATCATGGCCAACCTGAAAATCAAGAATCTGCAAAAAGGCTTCGAAGGTTTTTCCATCATCAAGGGCATCGACCTGGAAGTGAACGACAAGGAATTCGTGGTGTTCGTCGGCCCGTCGGGCTGTGGCAAATCCACCCTGCTGCGCCTGATCGCCGGCCTGGAAGAGGTCAGCGACGGCACCATCGAACTCGATGGCCGCGACATCACCGAAGTCACCCCGGCCAAGCGCGACCTGGCCATGGTGTTCCAGACCTACGCGCTGTACCCGCACATGAGCGTGCGCAAGAACATGTCGTTTGCCCTGGACCTGGCGGGTGTCGACAAGAAGCTGGTCGAGAGCAAAGTCAGCGAAGCGGCACGCATCCTTGAGCTGGGGCCTTTGCTGGAGCGCAAGCCCAAGCAACTCTCGGGTGGCCAGCGCCAGCGCGTGGCGATTGGCCGAGCGATTGTGCGTAATCCGAAGATTTTCCTGTTCGACGAACCGCTGTCCAACCTCGACGCCGCACTGCGCGTGCAGATGCGCCTGGAGCTGGCGCGCCTGCATAAAGAACTGCAAGCGACCATGATCTACGTGACCCACGACCAGGTCGAAGCCATGACCCTGGCCGACAAGGTGGTGGTGCTCAACAGTGGGCGCATCGAACAGGTCGGCTCGCCGCTGGAGCTGTACCACCAGCCAGCCAACCTGTTTGTGGCCGGTTTTCTCGGCACGCCGAAGATGGGTTTCCTCAAGGGCCAGGTCATCCGCGTCGACAGCCAAGGCTGCGAGGTGCAACTGGACGCCGGCACCCTGATCAGCCTGCCGTTGAGCGGCGCCACCCTGAGCGTGGGCAGCGCGGTAACCCTGGGCATTCGCCCGGAACATCTGGAAATCGCCGCGCCAGGGCAAACCACCCTGACCGTGACCGCTGACGTTGGCGAGCGCCTGGGCAGCGACACCTTCTGCCACGTCATCACCCGCAACGGCGAACCGCTGACCATGCGTATCCGTGGCGACATGGCCAGCCAATACGGCGAAACGCTGCAGTTGCACCTGGACCCGGCGCACTGCCATCTGTTCGACACCGATGGCGTAGCCGTGGCCCGTCCACTGCGCGCTGCCGCCTGATTCCGTGAGTATTTCCAGATGAAATTGAATAAAACCAACCTTACCCAACTGGCGCCCGAAGTGCAGGTGCCGACCTACGCGCTTGCCGATATCCGCCAGGGCATCGCGCACATTGGCGTCGGCGGTTTCCACCGTGCGCACCAGGCGTTCTACACCGATGCCCTGATGAACACCGGCGAGGGCCTGGGCTGGGGCATCTGCGGCGTCGGCCTGCGCAGTGAAGACCGCAAGGCCCGCGATGACTTGGCCGGCCAGGATTATTTGTTCACCCTGTATGAACTGGGCGACACCGACGACACGCAAGTGCGCGTGATCGGCTCGATCAGCGACATGCTGCTGGCCGAAGACGGCGCCCAGGCGCTGATCGATAAACTTGCCATCCCCCAGATCCGCATCGTCTCGCTGACCATCACCGAAGGCGGTTACTGCATCGACGACAGCAACGGCGAGTTCATGGCCCACCTGCCGCAGATCCAGCATGACCTGGCGCACCCGAGAGTGCCGAAAACCGTGTTCGGCTTTATCTGCGCTGCGCTCACCCAGCGCCGCGCCGCTGGCACCCCGGCCTTTACGGTGATGTCCTGCGATAACCTGCCTCACAACGGCGCCGTCACCCGCAAGGCCTTGCTGGCCTTCGCCGCCCTGCACGACGCGGCCCTGCATGACTGGATCAAGGCCAACGTGAGCTTCCCGAATGCCATGGTTGACCGCATCACGCCAATGACCAGCACCGCCCACCGCCTGCAACTGCACGACCAGCACGGGATCGACGATGCCTGGCCGGTGGTGTGCGAGCCGTTTGTGCAGTGGGTGCTGGAAGACAAATTCGTCAACGGCCGCCCGGCCTGGGAAAAGGTCGGCGTGCAGTTCACCGATGACGTCACGCCTTATGAAGAAATGAAGATCGGCCTGCTCAACGGCAGCCACCTGGCCCTCACGTACCTGGGGTTCCTCAAGGGCTACCGGTTCGTTCACGAGACCATGAACGACCCCCTGTTCGTGGCGTATATGCGCGCCTACATGGACCTGGACGTCACGCCGAACCTGGCGCCGGTACCTGGTATCGACCTGACCGAATACAAGCAGACCCTGGTGGATCGCTTTTCCAACCAGGCGATTGCCGACCAGTTGGAGCGCGTATGCTCCGATGGTTCATCGAAGTTTCCCAAGTTCACCGTGCCGACCATCAACCGCCTGATTGCCGACGGCCGCGACACGGACCGTGCCGCCCTGGTGGTGGCGGCCTGGGCGCTGTATTTGAAAGGCGTGGATGAAAACGGCGCGCACTACAGCATCCCGGACCCACGGGCAGCGTTCTGCCAGGAGCTGGTGAGCGATGACGCGCTGATCAGCCAGCGGTTGCTGGGGGTGGAAGAGATTTTTGGCACGGCTATTCCCAAGTCGACGGCGTTTGTGGCAGCGTTCGAACGTTGCTACGAAAGCCTGCGCGACAAAGGCGTCACAGCCACACTGCAAAACCTCCTGAACAAACCGGATTAAACATGTGGGAGCTGGCTTGCCTGCGAGAGCGGTGGTCCAGTCAACCCTGCGGTGACTGCCAGACCGCTATCGCAGGCAAGCCAGCTCCCACATTGACCGTATTTTCAATCCAACAATAAGACTGCTGAGCACTCCATCATGACCCAGCAAAACCTCTACCTCGGCATCGACTGCGGCACCCAGGGCACCAAGGCCATCGTCCTCGATGCGTCCAGCGGCAAGGTGCTGGGCCTGGGCGCCGCGGCGCACACCTTGATCAGCGGCGCCAATGGCCGTCGTGAACAACACACCCAGGAATGGCTGGACGCCTTCACCGCTGCCACCCATCGCGCCCTGCAACAGGCCGGCGTGGATGGCCAGGACATCCTCGGCATCGGCGTATCCGGCCAGCAACACGGCCTGGTGTTGCTGGATGATCAAGGCCAAGTGCTGCGCCCGGCCAAGCTGTGGTGCGACACCGAAACCACGCCAGAGAACGACCGGCTGCTGCACCATCTGGGCGGCGAACGCGGCTCTCTGGAGCGCCTGGGCGTGGCCATCGCACCAGGCTACACGGTGTCCAAGCTGCTCTGGACCCGTGAACAGCACCCGGAAGTCTTCGCGCGCATTGCCCATATCCTGCTGCCCCACGACTACCTCAACTACTGGCTCACCGGCCGCGCCTGCGCCGAGTATGGCGATGCGTCGGGTACCGGTTACTTCAACGTGCGCCGCCGGGAATGGGATGTGGCGTTGCTCCAGCACATCGACCCCAGTGGCCGCCTGCAAGCCGCTTTGCCGACACTGATCGAGGCCGACCAAGCGGTGGGCACGATCCTCCCGGCCATTGCCGAGCGCCTGGGCATCAACCCCGACGCGGTGGTGTCCAGTGGTGGCGGTGACAATATGATGGGCGCCATTGGCACCGGCAATATCGCCCCCGGCGTGATCACCATGAGCCTGGGCTCGTCGGGCACCGTGTATGCCTTTGCCGACCAGCCAAACGTCAGCCCCCAAGCCTCGGTGGCGACCTTCTGCTCCTCCAGCGGCGGTTGGCTGCCGCTGATCTGCACCATGAATCTGACTAACGCCACCGGGGTGATTCGCGAGCTGTTCGAACTGGACCTCGACACCTTCAACGCCCTGGTCGAACAGGCACCCATCGGCGCCGATGGCGTGAGCATGCTGCCGTTCCTCAACGGCGAACGCGTACCCGCCCTGCCCCACGCCACCGGCAGCCTGCAGGGCCTGACCATGACCAACCTGACCCGCGCCAACCTGTGCCGCGCGGTGGTCGAAGGCACCACCTTCGGCCTGCGTTATGGCCTGGACCTGCTGCGCCAGACCGGCCTGCAAAGCCAGAGCATCCGCCTGATCGGTGGCGGCTCGAAAAGCCCGCTGTGGCGGCAGATGGTCGCCGATATCATGCACACCGAAGTGGTGTGTACCGAACAGAGCGAGGCTGCCGCCCTGGGCGCGGCGATCCAGGCGGCGTGGTGCCAGAGCGGCGAACCGCTGGCCAGCCTGTGCGACAAATGCGTGAGCATTGACCCGGCCAGCCGCACCTTACCCGTGGCCGCCAATGTCAGTGCCTATCAACAGGCGTATCAGCGTTATCAACAGCACGTGGCAACCCTTTAAGAGCGAGCAACTATGTATCTGGTGTGTGGTGAAGCGCTGTTTGATTTCTTCAGCGAGGAGGATGCCAGCGGGCAGGCCGCCAAGCTCAATTACAAGGCGATTGCCGGTGGCTCGCCGTTCAACGTCGCGGTGGGTTTGCGCCGCCTGGGGATCGAGTCGGGGTTCTTCGCCGGCCTGTCCACCGATTACCTTGGACGGCGCTTGCAGCAAGTACTGAAAGACGAAGGTATCAGCGAACGCTTTCTGGTTGAGTTCGACGCGCCGACCACCCTGGCGATGGTAGCCGTGGGCGCCAATGGCTCGCCGCAGTACAGCTTTCGCGGCGAAGGGTGTGCCGACCGGCAATTGCAACTGACCCACTTGCCACCTTTGGGCGACGAGATTCGCGGGCTGCATGTGGGCTCGTTTTCGCTGGTGGTGCAACCGGTTGGTGACACACTGCTCAGCCTGGTCAAGCGTGAAAGCGGCAAGCGCTTGATCAGCCTCGACCCCAACGTGCGCCTTAACCCGCAGCCCGATATTCACCTGTGGCGCGCACGCGTCGCAGAGCTGGTGCAGCACGCCGACCTGATCAAGGTCAGCGACGAAGACCTGCACCTGCTCTACCCCGACCAGACACCGGAAAGCGTGCTGCAAGGTTGGCTACACCACCGCTGCCAACTGGTGTTCCTCACCCGTGGTGGCGACGGTGCATCGGTGTACAGCCGCCAACATGGCACCTGGTCGCAACCTGCGGTCAAGGTGGTGATGGCCGATACGGTGGGCGCTGGTGATACCTTCCAGGCGGCGCTGATTGCGTGGCTCACGGAACAGCAGTTGGATTCGGTTGAGGGGCTGCAAAGCCTCAGTCGCGAGCAGATCGACGCCATGCTGGGCTTCGCGATTCGGGCTGCCGCACTGACCTGCGGCAAGACCGGCCCAGACCTGCCCTATCGTCAACAACTGGCTTGAGCTGAGCGGCCAAAACTCAAAGTGCCATCACGCAGGCCACGTATTCCGTGGCCTGCGCGCCATGCATAAAAAATTGCGCTACTGGAAAACTGTGCTAAACCCAAAAACAGGAGCAGTTATTACAACAAACCCAGGACACACCCATGCAAAAGCCCAGTGGTTTCTCGACCCGGGCCGTTTTAGCTGTCGGCCTCATCTCACTGCAGTACATGATCCCTCAACCCTCTCATGCCGCCTGCGTTCTCACCCCGGGAACCGGTAACGATACCTATACGTGCGACAGCGGCAGCAGTCCCGGCCTTACCGACCTTTCCGGGGATAACCATCTGACCCTCCCCGCAGGCGGCACCGGCACCATCAACGGTAATGTCACCTTTGGCCCTGGCGTGGATACGGTGCGCATAGAGTCCGGGCAGATCACCGGCGCGGTGCAACAAGGGGCTGGCATCGATGACTTCGTCATGCTCGGAGGGCAAATACAGGCGCTGTTCCAGGGCGATGGGCTCGACACCTTCAGGATGGAGGGAGGTACCATCGTCGATGCCTTTGAGGACGGCGATGTGGCCTACCAGAGCGGTGGCACCATTGGCCGAGTGAATATGAAGCTGGACAAGAACCTTTATGACATGTCCGGAGGCGCCATCCTGGGCAACCTGGTCACCGGTTTTGATACTGACACCATCATCATTTCCGCTGGCAGCATCGGCGGCAATATCAGCACCAGCGGTGGTGACGACAGCATTACCGTGAGTGGCGGCGTGATCAGTGGTGAGATCCGTGCCAGCGTCGGCAACGACACTTTCCGGTGGCTTGACGGTGGGCAGATCAAGTCCTCGGTGTTGATGGGCGATGGTGACGACACCGCCCTGCTGCGCGGTTTGAATGAAAGCCTGCTGGCCACCACACCCTCCGTCGATGGTGGCCTGGGCAACGATCAATTGACCTTCGACACAACGACATCCAGCACTGCGGCCCGCTATATCGGCTGGGAGACCGTCAACCTCACCAACCACTCACGCCTGAATCTGGCCGGGGATTTTTTCCTCGGTGACAGTGGCAGCAATACCGGCACGTTCAACATCGACGGCAGCAGTGCCCTGGCCGTGACCCAAGGCAGCATCCGCCCCTACACCGCCGGACAACTGGCGACGCTCAACAACGCCGGCACTGTCGACATGACCACCGACAACAGCGCGACCAGCGTATTGACGGTGCATGGCAACTACGTGGGCAACAACGGCCAGTTGCACCTGCAGACCGTACTGGGCGACGAAAACTCTGCCACCGACAAGCTGGTAGTGTCCGACGGCAACATCAGCGGTCACACCCAATTGAGCGTCAGCAACCTCGGCGGTATCGGCGGGCTGACCCAGAACAACGGTGTCGAAGTGGTCCAGGCACTCAACGGCGCCGTCAGCACCAACGATGCGTTCGCCTTGAAGGGCTCGGTCTCCGCCGGAGCTTATGAATACCTGCTGTTCAAGGGCGGCACCACCGCCAATACAGAAAACAGCTGGTTCCTTCGTTCCTCGGTGGTGGCCGTACAACCGCCTGCGGTCCCACCCGTACCGCCGACACCGCCCGTGGTGGTGCCGGTGCCGCCGATACCCGCCACTCCACCTGTAGTGGATTCGGATGAACCTTCTGTGGAACCACCCACTGCGCAACCGCAGCCCCCGATCGAGCCTGCCGCGCCACCGCCCAGCCAAGTCGCCGCGGCCACGTCGCCGCAATCGGCGGCGAGTAACCCTGTGCTTCCTACCGCCGTGGCAGGTGCCGCGCCGATTCCACTGTATCGCCTGGAAGTTCCGGTCTACTCCGTAGACATCCCCGCTGCGCAACTGATGACGTTGCAGGCTCTGGGCACCTTCCATGAACGCCAGGGCGAGCAAAGCCTGCTGACCGAGACCGGTGCAGTGCCGGCAGGTTGGGGCCGCGCCTATGGCAGTGATTTCAACAAAAGCTGGTCGGGCACCGTGGCGCCGAATTTTGACGGCACGGTCAAGGGCTATCAGGTTGGCCATGACCTTTACGCCGCCGAAACCAGCGGCGGGCAGACGCAACGCCTTGGCCTCTTTATCGGCCAGAGCCGCCTGCGCGGCGACGTGAAGGGCTTTGCAATGGGCTGGCAGAACCATCGCTCCGGGCGGGTCAAACTCGACGGCGACAACTTCGGCGCTTACTGGACACTCACCGATCCGACCGGCTGGTACGTCGACCTGGTGGCCATGGGTACCCGCCTGGATGGCGACAACAAGTCCGACCGAGGGGTGAAGATGGATACCAAGGGCCACGCCTTGGCGTTATCCGCCGAGGCCGGCTACCCGTTCAGGCTGTCCGAGCATTGGGAGATGGAACCTCAGGCCCAAGTCATCGGCCAGAAGATCGATCTGGACAGTCAGCACGATGGCATTTCCAAGGTCTCTTTCGACTCCCAGGAGTATTGGACCGGCCGCATCGGCGCACGCCTCAAGGGCCGCTATCTGGTCAGCAACACACCCGTGGAGCCGTACCTACGGGCGAATGTCTGGCACACCTTCGGCGGTAGCGACACGGTGACGTTCGACAAGGTGGACCGGATCAAGAGCGATCACAAGTCCTCCACGGCTGATATTGGTGTCGGTGTTGTAGCTCAATTGTCATCCGCGTTCAGCGTTTATATGGAGGGTAACTATGGCACCCAACTGGACGACAACAACTTTGAGGGTGTCAGTGGCAATCTCGGCGTAAGAGTGCGCTGGTAAACAGGAAGGACGTCAACATTGGGCCTGGCAACTACCAGGCCCATGGGGTCAACTTACACTCAAGCATCCGCTAGTAATAACCGCGCGCGCCGGCTCGTTGCAGTACCGGTGCGTGGCTTTGCTTGAGGTCCTCACGCAACCCGGTGATCAGGTTGCAAATCGCTCGACTGCTGTCGAGCTTGTCAGGGTGTATACCTTTGACTTCCAAATCCACCCGGTCCCGGTCGCGGTCGTCGTAGACCTTGATCGTCAACGAGGCATCTTCGGCTTTGGTGCATTCGCACCGTTTAGGCAGGAAACTTCCTTCAATGATGCTGCGAAGCTCTAGTTCTGAAAGCATGGCTAACCTCTCCTTTTTTGAGACTGCCAACAGTTATATGTATCCGACAGGCACTTGCCTGCCACGTCTTGCCAACCCTGGAAGACGCTTTCAATCAGTAAGCCTACTCGGCAAAAACTGTGGTGGTTGTAACCTTTCCTCATAAGCAAACCGCTTGCTCATATTAAAGAAGACAACCTGTTTGGCATCATCGTCGAACTACATCGATTAAACGTTTAACCCGCAGCGTGGGGACCGGCGTTTATGTGGAAATCCTTTTTTCGGCAACATATCGCAACCAATCAACCCATCACCGTTCAGCCGAAGGAGGCTTGCGATAAACATACGAAACATATACGATTCGTATATCAATTAAACACAGTGAACCTTATGGGCATCGTCAAGATCACCGATCAGCTGCACGAACAACTGCGCCTGGCCAGCGCCGCCATGGACCGCTCCATCAACGCCCAAGCCGAGTTCTGGATCAAGATCGGCCTGCTCGCCGAACTCAACCCGCACCTGCCCTACAACGAGCTGATCAACAAGTTGTTGCTGGACAAACCCGACCTGATCCGGGGGCGCAGCTGATGATCAAGACTCCCGCACAATTGGCCATAATGCGTGAAGCCGGGCGTCTGTTGACGCAAGTCTTCGACATGCTCGACGGCTTCGTCGCCGCCGGCCGCTCTACCCTGGAGCTGGACAGCGCCGTCGAAGCCTTCATCCGTAACGACCTCAAGGCCCGCCCTGCCAGCCTGGGGCAGTACGACTACCCCTTCTGCATCAACACCTCGATCAACGAAGTGGTGTGCCACGGCATGCCCAGCGCCAAGCAAATCCTCAAGGACGGCGACATCATCAACATCGACATCACCCTGGAAAAAGGCGGCTTCATCGCCGACTCCAGCAAGATGTACATGATCGGCAACGTGACGCCCAAGGCCAGGCGCCTGGTGGACATGACCTTCGAGGCGATGTGGGCCGGCATCCGCCAGGTCAAGCCGGGCGCGCGCCTGGGCGATATCGGCCATGCCATCCAGAGCCACGCGCAAGCCAACGGCTACAGCGTGGTGCGCGAATACTGCGGCCACGGCATCGGCCGGCAAATGCACGAAGAACCGCAAATTCTGCACTTCGGCCGGCCTGGCACCGGCCTGGAACTGCGCGAAGGCATGGTGTTTACCATCGAACCGATGCTTAACCAGGGCAGCGCCAAAACCCGCAGCCTGAAAGACGGCTGGACGGTGGTCACCAAGGACAACAGCCTATCGGCGCAATGGGAACATACCGTGGCGGTGACGGCGGACGGGTTTGAAGTGCTGACCTTGCAAACCCCTCAAAACCTTCACACCCTGTAGGAGCGAGCTTGCTCGCGAAGGCCTCAAGGACTACGCGTTAAACCAGGCTACCCACTTCTTCGTTGACGTTTTTCGCGAGCGAGCTCGCTCCTACAGTGGCCTTGGCTTCAAGCTCGCGCACCAGCGGCAATACACGTTTGCCGAAATACTCCACTTCTTCCTGGAAGTGCAGAAAGCCTGCCAGCACCAAGTCCACACCTACGGCCTTGAGTGCCACGATGCGCTCGGCGATCTGCTGCGGCGTGCCGATCAGGTTGGTCTTGAAGCCATCGTTGTATTGCACCAGGTCCTCAAAGCTGGACTTGGCCCAGTTCCCCTCGCCCTCCGGCGACGCCTTGCCCGCTTGCCTGGCCGCGTCACCAAAGGCGTTGACCGCCTCCGGGTCGGCTTGGTCGATGATCTGCGCCAGCACCGCCCGAGCCTCCTCTTCCGTGTCGCGGGCGATCACAAAGGCGTTCACGCCCACCTTCACCGAATGGTGGTTGGCAGCGGCCTTGGCACGAATATCATCGACCTGGGCCTTGACGCCTTCAGGCGTGTTGCCATTGGTGAAATACCAATCCGACACCCGCGCCGCCATGTCCCGAGCCGCCCGCGAACTGCCACCCTGGAAGATTTCCGGCTGGCCCAGGGGTTTGGGCTTGAGGGTGTATTGGTTGAACCGATAGAAATCGCCCTTGAAGGTGAAATCGTCCTGGGTCCAGATGCCTTTGAGAGCACGGATAAACTCTTCGGAACGCCGATAGCGCTCATCATGCTCCAACCAATGCTCGCCAATGGCCTGGAACTCGCCCTTGAACCAGCCACTGACGATATTCACCGCAATACGGCCATTGGTCAGTTGGTCGATGGTCGCCAATTGCTTGGCCGCCAACGCCGGTTGCCACGGCCCGGGCAGGATCGCCGCGATGACCTTGAGGGTGGTGGTCGCCGCCAGCAACGCATGGCTGAACGCCACAGACTCATGCTGGTTCTCGGCGCCGTAGCCTGCGGTGAAGCGAATCTGCGTCAAGCCATATTCAAAGCCCGCCGCCTCCGCCAGTTGCGCCAGTTTGCGGTTGTAATCAATACCCCAGTGGGTGCGTTGTTCAATCTTGCTGACGACCAACCCACCGCTGACGTTGGGCACCCAATAGGCAAATTTCACGGCTTGCTGACTCATCGGACGGTACCTCGTACAGGGGATTTACAAGGGCTTACGCAGCAAGCGTGCCAGGGGCAGGCAAATGCCCGTAGCCTGGGGGTTGCGGAAAAAAGGGGGATTGAAGCGATGGCTTGCCAGTGTCTGGGATCGCAGCAGTTTGTGGATCTGCTGTTGCTGGAGCAACAGTGGCGACCGGCGCCGTCAAACGTATCCACGATGCGAAGCGAGTCGCTCTTGCTCTTGCTCTTGCTCTTGCTCTGCTTTTGATCTTGATCTTAGGCGCCCCATCAAACCACGCTGGCCGGAATTCGACAGGGATTTGGGGGGTAAACCGGCAGGGATGCCGGTTTAGCCGCCCCGCGCCATG
>NZ_JBQEQE010000018.1:0-56655 GCF_052046095.1 Pseudomonas sp. 22072 | reverse complement strand
CGGCGGCCCCCCAAATCACTGGCGGATTACGGGCACACCGAGCCTAGGCGAGGTGCCGAGTGGTGGGGCAAGAGCCCTTTGGTTACTTTGGGGCTTTTCCAAAGTGACCCGCCGTCAGGGCGGAACCCTAAGTGGCCGTTACCGCAGGAATGGATATGTACACAATCCAGCTGCGTTGACTGTGAGGCCGCCTTCGCAGGCAAGCCAGCTCCCACAGTTGGAGCGTGGGGTGTCAGGTTAGCAGGCGTTGACTGTGAGGCCGTCATCGCAGGCAAGGCAGCTTCCACAGTTGGAGCGTGGGGTGTCAGGCCACGTGCTCAGAACGCCAACTTATAACCCACCGCCATCAACATCACCGCCAGGCACGGCCGCAGTACCCCGTCGGGAATCCTGCCGGTCATATGGCTGCCAACGTAGATCCCCGGCAGCGACCCCATCAGCAAAAAGCCCAGCAGATGCCAGTCCATGTTCCCCATGCTGGCATGGCCCAGGCCCGCCACCAAGGTCAGGGGCACGGCATGGGCGATCTCGGTGCCAACCAGGCGCCGCGTGGCCAGGAACGGGTACAGGATAAACAGCGCCACCGTGCCGAGGGCGCCGGCGCCGATCGAGGTCAGGGCCACCATGGTGCCAAGGATCGCACCTGTCACAACAGTGAGCGCATTCAGATTGCGCGGGCGCAGATGGTAGGAGTCGCCAGCATGACGCTGGGCAAAGGCCAACAGGCTTTTCTTGAACAGGATCGCCAGGGCCGTCAGCAGCAATACCACGCCAAGGGCCTGCTTGATCACCGCGTTCATCGCGCTGGGGTCGGTGTGCAGGCTGGCCAGGAACCATAACGTCAGCAACACCGCCGGCACGCTGCCCAGGGTGAGCCAGCCGGTGATGGTCCAGTCGATGTTCTTGTTCTTGCTGTGTACCAGCACACCACCGGACTTGGTGATCGCGGCGTACAGCAGGTCGGTGCCCACCGCAGTGGCTGGGTTGATGCCAAACCACAGCAGGATCGGGGTCATCAGCGAACCGCCGCCCACCCCCGTCATGCCCACGATAAAACCCACGATCAGGCCGGCAACCACGAAACCAATATTACCTACATCCATTCCAGCTACCCGAGGCCTTATAAATTTCTGGCCGCAGGATAGCGATTTTTCTTATAACCACTTATACCGATGCGATCTGAGTTTATGCTTTTTTGGAAATCTTCACTTTTTTCGCAAAGCCCTGCATCCAATGGGCGGGCCTGGGCCGTAGTCATCAACGTAACCCTGCTGTTCTACCCAATGGAGAAACACCATGAACGCTAAAACACTGCTGTGCCTGTCCAGCTTGCTCCTCGCCGCACCGTCGGCGTTTGCCCAGGCGGGCCTGCCGGACAGCATCAAGGTGCCGGATGGCCACAAGGTGGCGATGCAAACCACCGGGGTCGGCGAAATCACCTATGAATGCCGCGACAAGGCCAGCGCTGCCGGCCAGACCGAGTGGACCTTCGTCGGCCCCAAAGCCGTGTTGAACGACCGTAATGGTCAGCAGGTCGGCACCTACTTCGGCCCACCTGCCACGTGGCAGGCCAAGGACGGCTCGACCATCACCGGCACGCAATTGGCCGTGGCGCCGTCGAGCCCCGGTAACCTGCCCTATCAACTGGTCAAGGCCAACCCGGCCGAGGGCAAAGGTGCGATGAGTGGCGTGGCGTATATCCAGCGGGTTGCGCTCAAAGGCGGAGTCGCTCCCGCTACGCCATGCACCACCGCGAACAAAGGCGCAAAGGAAGTGGTGAAATACCAGGCGGACTACATCTTCTGGGCCGCCAACTGAGCAAACTCAGCTACGCTGGCCAGGTAGGCGCGAGCAACCTCGCGCCTACCACGCGTAGACGTCTCCTCAGTGGCAGGAATTCTGGTTTGGCTGAAATCATCTTTGATTATGAAGTGTGCCTGTTAGCCTGCGCCCGCGGCGATCATCGCGCCCTGCACCAACTCTATGAGCAGGACAGCAGCCGTTTGCTCGGTGTGGCGCTGCGCATTACCCGCAACAAGGCACTGGCCGAGGACATCGTGCATGACGCCTTTATCAAGATCTGGCACGGCGCACGCAGTTTCGACCCCCTGCGAGGCTCCGCACGGGGTTGGGTGTTCAGCGTGACTCGCCACCTGGCCCTGGACGTTGTACGCAGCGCCGGTCGTGACGTGCCACTGGACGATCAGTATGAACCGATGGCAGAGCCTGCCCAGACTTTTGAGTTTGCTGCACGCTCCGGGCAGATCCACCAGTGCCTGGAGCGGCTCGACCCGACACGCCGCACCTGCATCCTGCACGCCTATGTGGACGGTTACTCCCACAGCGAAATTGCGCAAAAACTCAGTACCCCTCTGGGTACCGTCAAAGCCTGGATCAAACGCAGCCTCGCCGCCTTGCGGGAGTGCATGGCATGAACGACAGCCTGGATGAACTGGCCAGTGAATACGTGCTGGGGACACTGCCCGCCGAACAGCGCGCTGAGGTGCAACAACGCCTGGCCCATGATGCGGCACTGCGTGCAGCGGTGGATGCCTGGGAGCAGCGTCTGTTGCCTCTGGTCGCGCTGGCACAACCGGTGCCGCCTTCGGCACAGCTGTGGCGGCGCATTGAACGCGGAATCAAAGCCCCCGAAACGAGCGTGGCGTGGTGGAACCTGCTGGCGTTCTGGCGCGGGCTTTCTGCCGCGGGCCTGATGGCAAGCGTGGTGCTGGCGGCTTTATTACTGACGCGCCCGCCCATCACCACACCCAGCTTCGTGGTGGTGCTGATGGCGCCGCAAAGCCAGGCACCGGGCTGGGTGGTGCAGGCCAGTGATAATCAGCAGATCCAGTTGATTCCACTAGGGGTGATCGAGATTCCTGCCGACAAAGCCCTGGAGTTCTGGACCAAGGGCGATGGCTGGCAGGGGCCCGTATCCCTGGGGCTGGTCAAGCCGGGGCAGACCTTGTCGGTGCCGCTGGACAAGCTGCCGCCGCTGGCGCCGAACCAGTTGTTTGAACTGACGCTGGAAGGGCCCAATGGCTCGCCCACCGGCAAACCCACCGGGCCGATCCACGGGATCGGCCGCGCAGTCAAAGTGCTTTGATCACGAAAGGTTAGGTAGCCACACACGAAACCGCGCCCCGCCCAAGGGAGACGCCAAGGCCGTCAAAGTGCCGCCCTGGGCCTCCAGGGCGCGCCGGCTGATCGCCAGGCCCAGGCCAAAGCCACCGGTTGCGCGATCGCGGCTACGGTCCAGGCGGTAGAACGGCTCGAAGATGCGCTCGCGCTGCTCCGCCGGTATGCCGATGCCATCGTCGTCCACCCAGATTTCACAGCCTTTGGGGCATACCCGCACGCCCACCTGGATGCGTTTGTCGCAGTAGCGCGTCGCATTGCGCAGCAGGTTCTGCAAGGCCCTGGCAGTCAGGCGCGGGTCGAGGCTGAAGCGCTCCACGGCACAATCGAGGACCACATCGATGACGATATCGGGGTTCTCCAGCTCATCGTCGACGCTGCCCAACACGCTGTCGATAAACTCGTCGAGCGCCACCTCTACCCGCTCGGGCAATTGCGCCGGGTTTTGCAGGCGGCTGTAAGACAGCAATTCCAGCACCAGCTCATCCAGCTCCCGAATATGCGCCACCAGGCTTTGCAGGCGCTCGCGGCTGGCCGGGGGCAAGTCTTCGGAAAGCGCCAGGGCCAGCCCGAAATCCAGGCGGGTGAGCGGTGTGCGCAGTTCATGGGAGACCGCATTGAGCAAATCGCGCTGCTGGTTCAAGAGGCGCTCGATATCGTCGGCCATGGTGTCGAATACCGCCGCCAGGCCGCCGATGCTGGAGCTGGGTGCGAGCCCCGTACGCGCCTCCAGATGGCCCTTGCCCAATAACGCGGCGGTACTTTTCAAACGCTCCAGGTCACGCCAGTGCGGACGCAGCCACACCAGCAGGCACGCCAGCAAGGCGGCACCGACCAGCACGTTCATCGACCAGTACAGCAGGTTCATGTCCAACGGGTCTGGCGGTACGGTCAGCTTGACCGCGAACTGCTGGTTGATCGGCGAACTGATTTCCTCCATCCAGCCCCATTCGCCCAGGCGGATCACTGGCTTGCCTTGCTCCAGCAGCTGTTCTTCCTCAGGGGTGTAGCGGGCGTCCTGGCGCAGCAACAGTTGCACTTTCAAGGGTGCAAAATCGCGGCTCAACTGGTCGGTCACCTGGGACCAGCGCTCCACCGGTGCGCGCTGGTACTGCTTGACCATGAGTTTTTGCAGGCCGCGGGACTGTTCGATGTTGTAGTCCATGTAGCGGTGTTCGAACAGCTGGATCACCAGCTTGGGAATCAGGTAAATCGCCGCACTGTAGGTGACGATGGTGATCAGGTAGAGGCGCAGCAGTACGCGAAACATGATTCAGCATTCCCACTCGGAACGGCTGAACAGATACCCCTTGCCCCACACTGTCTTGATCTTGCGCGCCTCGCCCGCATGGTCGTCGAACTTGCGTCGCAGCTTGGAGATAGCCACGTCCACCGAACGGTCGGTACCGTTGAACTCGATACCGCGCAGGCGTTGCAGGATCTGATCGCGGCTGAGCACTTCGCCGGCATGCCGGGCCAGCACCACCAGCAGGTTGTATTCACCACTGGACAGCTCGACCGCCTGTTCGCGCCAGGTCACGGTGCGTTCGGACAAATCAATGCAGAGGTTGCCCATGACGATCTGGTCGCTGGCCACCTGGGGTTCGGACAGGCTGCTGCGACGCAGCAATGTGCGCACCCGGGCCAGTAATACGCGCGGCTCGCAGGGTTTGGTCACGTAGTCGTCGGCGCCCATCTCAAGCCCCAGAACCTGATCGTGGCTGTCATCGCGGGCGGTCAGCATCAGGATCGGCAGCCCCGCCGAGTCGGCGCGCAGCAAACGGCACACCTGCAGGCCGTCGAGGCCCGGCAGCATCAGGTCGAGGATCACCAGGTCCGGCGGGCTAAGGCGTGCACGTTCGCGTACATGATCGCCGCGGCTGAGCACGCTGACGTGGTAGCCATTGCGTTCCAGGTAGCTGGCAATCAGCTCGGAGAGTGCGGCGTCGTCTTCCACCAGGAGGATGTTGGGCATGGTGTTTCCAAATAATGCTGTTTGTTGGTGTGTTGCAGGATTGTGCAAGGATATACGCCCCCGACGCCCTGCGCGCCGTACCTTACACTTCTTCACAGACCCGCTACACAGCTTCACAGCACCACGGCGCAGGTGCCCCTAGGATGCGCCAGTCAATATTGGGATAAGAGCATGTCGAAGAATCTATTTGCGCCGTTTTGCCTGTTGGCCCTCACACTGGCGCTGAGCGCGTGTGATCAGTCGGCAGACGAGGCGCCACAAATGCCCCTGGCCAAAGTGCGGATCGAAACCCTGCAGGCCAAGCCCCTCTCAATTACCAGCGAACTGAGCGGGCGCATCGCCGCACCGCGTATCGCCGAAGTACGCGCCCGGGTCGCCGGGGTGGTCATGCAGCGGGTGTTCAACGAAGGCCACGACGTCAAGCAAGGCGACGTGTTGTTCCGTATTGACCCGGCGCCGTTCAAGGCCGACCTGGACAGTGCCCAGGCCAACCTGAGCAAGGCCGAGGCCAATGCGTTCCAGGCGCGCCTGCAAGAACAGCGCTACAGCCAACTGGTCGAAGGCAACGCCATCAGCGGCCAGGAGTACGACAACGCCCGCGCCGCCCTGCGCCAGACCAACGCCGAAGTGGCCGCCAACAAGGCCGCCGTCGAGCGTGCCAGGCTGAACCTGGGCTATGCCACCGTGACCGCACCGATTTCCGGGCGCATTGGCCGCGCCCTGGTGACCGAAGGCGCGCTGGTCGGCCAGAACGAAGCCACGCCGCTGGCGATTATCCAGCAACTGGACCCGATCCACGCCGACCTCACCCAGTCCACCCGTGAGCTGAACGACCTGCGCCGCGCCTTTCGTGCCGGCAGCTTGAAGCAGGTCGGCCAGGACCAGGCCAAGGCCACCTTGATCCAGGACGACGGCAGCCTGTACCCGTTACCAGGCAAATTGCTCTTCGCTGACATCAGCGTCGACCCGGGCACCGGGCAGATCATCCTGCGCAGCGAGTTCCCCAACCCGGACCTCGACCTGTTGCCCGGCAGCTTTGTGCGGGTGCGCGTGGAACAGGCCGTGGACAAACAAGGTATCAGCGTGCCGCAACGCGCCATCACCCGTGACAGCGCCGGTATCCCGATGGTGTTGCTGCTGGACGCCGAGCAGACCGTCAGCCAGCAGCCGGTGGAGTTGGGTGCAGTGGTCGACAATCGCTGGATCGTCACCAGTGGCCTCAAACCCGGCGACCGCATCATCGTCGAGGGCGTGCAACACGCACGCCCCGGTGAAAAAGTTGAAGTGGACGACAGCCCGCTCGTAAAGGAATAACCCGTCATGCCGCAGTTCTTTATTGACCGCCCGATCTTCGCCTGGGTGGTGGCCCTGTTTATCCTGCTGGCGGGCTTCCTGGCGATCCCGCAATTGCCGGTGGCGCAATACCCCAACGTCGCGCCACCCAAGGTGGAAATCTACGCGGTGTATCCCGGCGCCTCGGCCCAGACCCTGGATGAGAGCGTGGTCAGCCTGATCGAGCAAGAGCTCAACGGCGCCGACCACCTGCTGTATTTCGAATCCCAGAGCAGCCTGGGCTCGGCGACCATTACCGCCACGTTCCAGCCGGGCACCGACCCGGAAATGGCCCAGGTGGATGTGCAGAACCGCCTCAAGGTCGTCGAGCCGCGCCTGCCCCAGGCCGTGACTCAGCAAGGCTTGCAGGTGGAAAAAGTCTCCGCCGGTTTCCTGCTGTTGGTCACATTGACGTCCAACGACGGCAAGCTTGACGACGTGGCGCTCAGTGATTACCTGGCGCGCAACGTGATGAACGAGCTCAAGCGCCTGGACGGGGTCGGCAAGGCCCAGTTGTATGGCGCCGAGCGAGCGATGCGTATTTGGATTGACCCGCAGAAGCTGATCGGTTTCAACCTCACGCCGGCCGACGTCAACGCCGCGATCAGCGCCCAGAACGCCCAGGTCTCAGCGGGCAGCATCGGTGACTTGCCGGGCACCCACACCCAGGAGATCACCGCGGCGGTGCTGGTCAAGGGGCAACTGTCCACTCCGGCGGAGTTTGCCGACATCGTGCTCAAGGCCAACCCCGACGGCTCCACCGTGCGCATCGGCGATGTGGCACGGGTGGAAGTCGGCAGCCAGGAATACCAGTTCTCCACCCGCCTGAACGGCAAGCCGTCTACCGCCGTCAGCGTGCAACTGTCGCCCGGCGCTAATGCATTGAGTACCGCAACGCTGGTGCGGGCGAAAATGGACGAGTTGTCGCGCTACTTCCCTGCCAATGTGGAATACAAGATTCCCTACGACACTTCGCCCTTTGTCAAAGTCTCGATCACCAAGGTGGTCTACACCTTGCTGGAGGCGATGGCGCTGGTATTCGCGGTGATGTTCCTGTTCCTGCAGAACGTGCGCTACACCTTGATTCCCACGCTGGTGGTGCCGATCGCGCTGATGGGCACCTTCGCCACCATGTTGCTGCTGGGCTTCTCGATCAACGTGCTGACCATGTTCGGCATGGTATTGGCTATCGGCATCCTGGTAGACGATGCCATCGTGGTGGTGGAAAACGTCGAGCGCATCATGGCCACCGAAGGCCTGTCGCCCAAAGAGGCGACGAAGAAAGCCATGGGCCAGATCACCGGGGCCATCATCGGTATCACCCTGGTGCTGGTGGCGGTGTTCCTGCCGATGGCCTTCATGCCGGGTTCGGTGGGCGTGATCTACCAGCAGTTCTCACTGTCGATGGCCACCTCGATCCTGTTCTCCGCTTTCCTGGCCCTGACCTTGACCCCGGCACTGTGCGCCACCTTGCTCAAGCCGATTGCCAAGGGCGAGCACCATGCCAAGGGTGGTTTCTTCGGCTGGTTCAACCAGCGCTTTGACCAACTCACCAACCGTTACGAAGGTTGGGTGGCCTATGCCCTCAAGCGCAGCGGCCGCTACCTGCTGATCTACCTGGTATTACTGGTGGGCATGGGCCTGTTGTTCAGCCGCCTGCCCTCCTCGTTCCTGCCGGTGGAAGACCAGGGCTACACCATCACTGATATCCAGTTGCCGCCGGGCGCCAGCAAGAACCGTACGGTGCAGGTGGCCGAACAGATCGAGGCACATAACGCAGGCGAGCCTGGGGTGGGTGATACCACCATGATCATGGGCTTCAGCTTCTCCGGTTCCGGGCAAAACGCCGCGCTGGCGTTTACCACGCTCAAGGACTGGTCAGAACGTGGCAGCGATGACTCCGCTTCCTCGATCGCCGATCGCGCGAACATAGCCTTCAGCGAGCTCAAGGACGCGATTGCCTATGCAATCCTGCCGCCACCGGTAGACGGCCTGGGCACTTCCAGTGGTTTCGAGTTCCGTTTGCAGGACCGCGGTGGCGTCGGCCACGCCGGGTTGATGGCCGCACGTACCGAATTGCTGGACGCTGCAGCGAAAAGCCCGATCCTGGCCAACGTGCGTGAAAGCGCCTTGGCTGAAGCACCACAAGTGCAGCTGGAAGTGGACCGCAAGCAGGCCAACGCCCTGGGGGTGTCGTTTGCCGACGTAGGCAACGTGCTGTCGTCGGCGATAGGTTCGGCGTATATCAACGACTTCCCCAACCAGGGCCGTATGCAGCGCGTGGTGGTGCAAGCCGAAGGCGACCAGCGCAGCCAGGTGGCCGACCTGATGAAAATCCACGTGCGCAACAACGCCGGGAAGATGGTGCCGCTCTCAGCCTTCGTCGAAGCCAAGTGGACCCAGGGCCCCACGCAGTTGACCCGTTACAACGGCTACCCGGCCATCGCCATCAGCGGCGAAGCGGCGCCGGGGCACAGCACTGGCGAGGCCATGAACGAAATCCAGCGTCTGGTCAGCCAACTGCCCGCCGGGCTGGGCCAGGAATGGACGGGCTTGTCGTTGCAGGAGCGCTTGTCCGGTTCCCAGGCCCCGCTGCTGTTGGGCCTGTCGCTGCTGATCGTGTTCCTGTGTCTGGCCGCGCTGTATGAAAGCTGGTCGATTCCCACCTCAGTGTTGCTGGTGGTGCCGCTGGGGGTACTGGGTGCGGTGTTGGCCGTGTCGCTACGCGGGATGCCCAACGACGTGTTCTTCAAGGTCGGCTTGATTACCATCATTGGCCTGTCGGCGAAGAACGCGATCCTGATCATCGAGTTCGCCAAGGACCTGTATGACCAGGGCGAGGATTTGATCGACGCCACCTTGAAAGCGGCACGGTTGCGACTGCGGCCGATCATCATGACGTCCCTGGCATTCATCCTCGGCGTGGTGCCATTGGCGATTGCTACGGGGGCCAGCTCGGCCAGCCAGCAGGCGATTGGCACCGGTGTGATTGGCGGAATGATCACGGCGACATTGGCGGTGGTGTTTGTGCCGGTATTCTTCGTGGTGGTGATGAAGCTGGTGCGCAAGCGCCATAAACCAGACTGATCAGTGGGAGCTGGCTTGCCTGCCATGACCGCGGCACAGGCGACATAAGTGTTGCCTGAACCAACGTTATCGCAGGCAAGCCAGCTCCCACAGGGTTATTGATTGCATTCGTGATCAGGTACACCCGAATAAGCTATGGTGCTCACAAATAGTTTATCTGTGAGCCACCATGCCCCTCCTCGCCCGCACCCACCCTCGCCTCTCATCCGCCGCCGTACTGGGCCTTGCGGTCGGCCTCCTGGTGCCGGCCGACACCCTTGCCAGCAAAATCCTGATCGGCTGGAACGCCGGGGTCTGGACCTACCTGATACTGATGCTCTGGTTGACCATTCGCGCCAAGGCCGAAGACGTCAAGCGCATCGCCGAAGTCGAAGACGAGAACGCCGGCCTGGTGCTGTTCATGGTGTGCATCGCCGCCATCGCCAGCCTGGCCACCATCACCTTCGAACTGGTAGGCAGCAAGGACCTGCCCACTTCCGAGCGTCTGCTGCATTACGCTTTTACCGGGCTGACCGTGATCGGCTCCTGGCTGCTGATCGGGGTGATTTTCAGCGTGCACTACGCCAGGCTCTATTACACCTGGCAAGGCAAGGAGCCGGCGCTGCGCTTTGCCGAGGGCTTGCTCACCCCCAACTATTGGGACTTCCTGTATTTCTCCTTCACCATCGGCGTGGCTGTGCAGACCTCGGACGTGGGTGTTGCCACCCGTAGCTTGCGTAAAGTGGTGCTGGGGCAATCGTTGATCGGGTTTCTGTTCAATACCGCGATCCTGGGGTTCTCAATCAATATTGCGGCAGGGTTGTTTGGCTAGGCCTGGCTAAGCGTATGGGTAAAGAAAACCGACGAATGGACCGGCAAACCTGTTAGTTCTGACAGTTGTGCAGCGCGTGCTTATGGCGCTGAATTGAATCGCTCACAACCAACCCATCCAAGGGCACGGGGCTGATCCATGTCAACACAACCAATGAACAGTAACTTGGTGCTCAATGGCAACTTCGCCCATCGTGAACGCTATTGGAACGTTACTGCCACCGCTCCAGGCCGAGTTGATTTTTCCCGCCAGCATTGCGTGATCACGGGGCGAGGCCGGGCGGAACAAGACATATCGGTTTCCGATACCGCCTCCTACTCCTTCAGCCTGTACACGTTGATTACCTATAACGGCGCCGGGTCAGCCCGTCTGGTATGGCAGCCCTCGGGGGCGACTGAAACAATCACGCTAACAGGGAACCATGGCTGGACCCATCATGTGAGCACCTTTCGCCCACCTACCGGCACCACCGGCCTGACGCTACAACTGATGGGTAATGCTGGCGACGTCTGGTTCGATAGCCTCCAACTGGTGGAAGACGGCGGCGTGGTCATCCCTGTCGAGTTGATCCGTAACGGTGATTTCGCCGACAACAGCGATCATTGGATAGCCAACCGGCCAGTGGGCTCCTCCGTGACATTTTCCGACAACGAGTGCCAGGCAAACCAGGGGGGATCCATCGAACAAAAGATCGCGGTCACACCCGGCCAGACCTATGATTTTTCCATCGATGCCATGACGCCAACCGGAGGGCACGGTTTCGCGATGTTCCATATTGCACCCGGTAACACGCCACAGATAGAACTTCGGGGGGGTGGCGACTGGGATAATTACACGTCGTCGCTGACCATCCCTGCAGGCGTGACTGAAATCACCTTAGAAGTGATAGGCACCACCTTCCTCGTGGTTGACAACCTGTCCCTGAAATCAGCCCCCGTGCCAACGATTAATCAAAACCGCCCTCATCGCACACACACGTACCGCCCATCGCAGGAGAACCGTACCATGAGCAATGCCAATGCCCGAAAAGCTGCCCGCCAGAAATCCGCAGAACGTTTTTTTCAAGGTTCGATCGGAAGCGAGAACTTCAAGGCGGACTTTCGCAAACATGAATTGAAAAACAACTTCTGGCTGGCGGAAGGCGCCATGAAGATACCGCCCACAGAAACGTCAAGACAGGTGGTCATTTTCAAGTACCCCACTACCACGGACTCCGGCCGTTATCAGTTGGAGAAAGACAGTGACGAACATCAGTTAGCCGTCATCCTGATGACCATTAATGAAACGCCCCTCCCGGCTTATCAAGCACATCGAGGCACCGTCGAATTCTTTCATAATTCCGACGACCATACGGTCACGGGCGCACTCGACGTCTATCTTATGGATGTCAACAACCAAGAACTGCGTGTGCAAATGCTGTTCAGCCTCGATAGAACCACGCGGCGCAGACCTACCCGTGTCAATACCGTTCAACCTCGATAAACCCCGGCATGAAAGTCAACGCCCCGAACCTCGGGGCGTTTTCAAGCATCGTTGAAATCCAGTGGCACTGCCTGATTACCAGCTATATCGCACGCCGAAATTTGCCCCCCATGGCTGATCCACGTGCTTGCCTTGGCCGTAGTCAAAATCTGCATGCAATTGCATATTTTGGGACAGTGTCAGGGCGACACCCACGCCGACCTCGACACGAGACCCCGACAGATTATTGTCAAATGTCTGGTTATTGACCGACACCTTGTTGCTCTTGGCAAATTCGTGGGCAACGCCACCACGCAAGTAAGGCTGAAGCATACTGCCGTCATCCAACATAAAGTCGCGGCCTACTGTCACCCCCAACTTGCCCTGCACGGAGTCGGTGTGGCTACCCTTGGCTTTGAGACCATTGTCCAGGCTATAGCTCTTGCCTTGTACTGTAACCACGGACGCTTGGGCGAAAGGCTCGATAAAGAAATCATTATCCAGCTTGATATGACGGCCCGCTTCCACAGACGCACCCAAGGCATTTGTACTGTATTTGCCCTTCGCTTGCCTGCCGTCGCTCAAACCGACAGTGGAATCATTGTTCAAGCGGTTGGCTTTGATGACGCCGTCAAAATAGTAACCACTCTCCTCATCCAACCAAGTGGCATACAGACCTGCGTAGTAACTCTGCACACTACCCGAAGTACCCCGACTGAGATCCAGATCAGAAGTACTATGGCCCGCCATTACCCCCAGCAGCCATTGGCCTTCTCCCAAGGGGGTATCCGCCCCCAAGGAGAACCCGCGCTGGCTTTGTTCATAGGCACCCGCATCACCACCACTGACCTCATATTTATTGCCATAGGCACGCAACCAACCACCGGCTGCGGCGCCGTTATGCCGAATCTCTCCCATGCGGCTACGCAAAGATGTCATCTCGCCATACCACACGGTTGGTGCAGTGTTGAACAAGGCCAATACCGACCGGGTGCCTGGGCTGACAGTGCGATTATTCGGGTCAAGGAACCAATCATTACCGTCTTGCCGGAGGCCATAGGACCAGGCCCCAACATCCACATTACCGCCTACCAGCGCAAACTGTGCGTCACCGCCACCCGTGTGAACGATATGCACATCACCTGGGTTTACCGGTTCTGTACCGCTGCTGGTAAGCAACAGGTCGTGATGGCCGGTTGCGTCACCCGTAATATTCAGGAAGTCCGTCAGGCCCTGAGCGAAATCAGTGCCCATGACAAAAGTGCCTTGGCCCGACAAGCTCTTGAGGTCAAGTTGATAGAACGCATCGCTATCCCCAAACTTGACCGTGCTATCGGCAAGGCGCAAATCACCCACCTGGCTATTGCCGGTCATGACCCACATGGATTGCTCGCCAAGACTCAACGACGAAACGTTTTCCAGGCGGCCAGTCAATGAGGCGAGATCAGTGAGCTGAAGGTGAGCCTGGCTACCACTGCTGACAACGACATCGCCCTTGAGCTGGCTATTGGCGATATTCATATTCGCCGTCGAGCCGCCTTTGACTTCCAGCAAGTTGCCATTACCACCGGTGAGCGTCGAACCGTTGCGTACCTCGATATTCGCCACCGCACCCTGGCCCCGAGCACCGTCTACGAGCAACGCAGCACCTGTGGTACCGGTGACATGAGAATCGTCCAGGATAAGGGTATTAGGCCCGGGCGCATGCCGGTCAAACGACATTTCAATACCGTTACGTCCGCCTGAAATATTGCTCCCAGACGCCCGTGCCGCCGAGCTCTCCAACCTCAACCCAAAGCTGTCGGCGCCCGTGCCGATTGACTGACTGCGCACCAACTCCAACGCACTGCCACCAGTAACAACTGCACCACCGGTTGCTCCCACCAGGACACTGCCATTGACCGTCGCGGTGGATATATCGGTTGAGTTTGTAAATTTGCTCACCAGTAAACCATGGTAATCGGCACTGGAAATCATACTGTCGTTGATCTGCGCAGTGCTGCTGAGCAGCGTTACGCCAGTTTCGTAAGCCCCGGAAGCAGTGACACGACTGTTATCGACAGCCACATTAGAGCCGTTCTGAGCGACAACCGTCCCCAGGATCGTACTGTCCGCGCTGACATTCAGGTTCGAGGCATTAGCATAAATGGCCTGCGTCCAGCCCCGTATGACGTTAAGCGTGGCATTTTGCAATTCAAAGGTATCGATATAATCATCGTGCCGGATGGTTTCGGTGCCATTTTCGATCAACCGAGCATGAGCATTTGGCGCCAGAAGCAACAAGGTCACAACAGATGGCACCTGCATCATTGCAACCAAGGGTTTTAATTTAAAGTACGAATTGATCTTCACAAGACACCACTCATTTAACAGGCATTCCAGAACGGAACTGTTCGGCCTATTTCCAGAGGGGTGGAGCCAGGCCATTCAAGGCCGCAAAGTTACAGATCAGGCTTACCCTAATATGTAGGATTAATCCGAACATAAGGGTAGAGATGGGGAGATTAGCTGTGTGAAAGTGCAAAGCGCGTGCAGTGCAACCGAAGGGTGCCGAAGCACCCCGCAGTCCGCAGTCTATTGTTCTACCAGGCCGTCTTCCAATGCAGTGGGTGGTTGCTCCTCGCAAAAAAACCCGTTCAAGTCGGTGAACCGTGTACGGGTCCAGGCTCTTACCGAAGGCTGCTCTCCTTCTCCCGGGATCGGCACAAAATAGTGAAAGTCCACCGAATTGCGCGCCGCTGGCCGAAGGGCCGTATAGGGGATCTTTATGTCGAAACCGTTGGAAACCATATCGGGCGTCAGCGGCAACGAGCTTAGGGCCAGTGTATTGCCCAACTGAGTGTCTCCGGTAATGTCACTGAATACGCGGAATTCGCATCGAACGACCATGTGCTCTTGGAAATACACTGTATTACCAGGAACCCTGACCGTCGCCTCGCGAGTCGCTCGATTGAGGTCGGTACACGCCAAAAATGCGGTCGCCTTGACGAACCTTGGCTCTTCCAATACGACTTTGTTGGCCGCCACAACTACATTCTGCGCAAGTGAGCGCTGGGTATTGTCATTAGTCGGCCATCCCAGCGTATAGAACACTGGGAGCGTTCTATTGCCGACTTCACGAATGATTGACCAAGGCACCGTTCGCGTAAGAGTGTCACCGCCCCCTTCGTTCGTCAGTGTCAACTCATCAAACTTGTGGGCCAGATCCCCCCAATACCATTTGATTATCGTACCCGGCGCGGGAAGAGGGGTGCTCCAAAGCACGGTCTCGATAGTCGCGTCCCTATTGAAGTCAGCGTCTGTGAGCTCATTTTCCTTAGTCGGGTCAACGCCGAAGACCCGCACGCGCGCGAGCAAACTGTTTTCCGGATCTTCACCCGGAGCAGGGCCAGGCGCAGAAAAATCGACATCAATAGTGTGAGTAGGCGCATCGGTTGATGTCCCATTGCGATCAACAAAATAGTCGATGGTCATGGGAATCTCGCCAGCACCTCCACCATAATGGGCCAAAAGAGTATCACTGCCGACAGGCAGCATTAACGGAAAAGGCAGATAAAGCTTAACGTCAAAACGTTCCGGAGCCTGCGTGCCGATGGTCAATTCGATCACGTCAATGTCGGTTAAATTATTTTCATATTCTGGAATAGCAATGAAAACCCCGTTCGGCTCATAAAGGTCTTGTAAATCAAGCAGCCCGTCACCAGGAAGAAGCGCCAACGGCACATAGGCTTCCTGCGGATCAGGGGCTGGTGTCAGGTTCAACTCAATTCGCGCAGGTACCGAGTCTTTGCTGACATTCCCTGCAAGATCCCACAGGCGGTAGAACAAGTAGTTCTGCCCTCCTTTATTACCAGTAATCAGGTTCCACGGCAGCGTAAAACTCAACGAGTCGTCCACAGGAAAGGTGTCAATAGGCTCAGACAGCTGTGAAGAAAATTCCGATGAAAAAAAGACTTCGATATCATCACCGGCGCGCCGAGAGATGGGATAGTCGCGAAATGTACATTCCATCCCGGCTGGGTGATCCTCCACATCCTGCTCAGTAATTTCACCTTTCGACTCCAAATAAGCAGGGAACAAGGGCGCTGCCGGGTGCCTGGGGTCTTCTGGCGGGGTAAGGTCGACCTCCAGGGGAGCACCTCTTAACAATCCCGTCTGCGAGTTACCTTCATGAATGACATAGCCGACCTCATGCTCCCCTTCCACCAAACGGGCCGCCGGAATATCACGGGTGAACGGTTGATCAATAGGCTCGTGGACAGGAGAAGCTGTATTGAAGTCTACCATGTGCATCGGCGCACCCCAGTTCGTTGCGCCTTTACCGCGCATATGCACTGCGAGTCTGGTGATTGCCGGGTCAATGCCTTCGTCATCTGCAAACTGCCCAATATCGAAGGTTACAGTAAGCGGTTTCTTCGACGCCTCCTTGGTAATCAACCCATCATTATTCAACGCATCAAACGTGGGCAGGGGCATCGCCAGCACACCCGCCCTGCGCTGGCACAGCAGTTCTTTATTGGCCTTGCGCGATGCAATGGCGGCCTTTTGTTTCTTACTCAACGTTGCCATCTGTATTCTCCTTTTGCACTGAGTAACACCAAGACAATCGAACAAACACATGCCTTCGAAAAAAGACACGTTTCAAATAGAACAACTGTTGCGCTGCCACTGCCAAACGCTGCAACTTACATCGACGACCAACTACTCAAGTCGGCTTATACCTCTAGTCTTCAGGGCCATCACCATTCGGCCCGCAATAGATATTGCCCACTCTTTTACGATCAATTTTTGCATAGCGTAATCTTGAGGAACCTATCACTCTGTTTTTGCGCCACAACGTATAGATAACCGACACCGAACTTCCCGGGCTCTGGGGATCTGGTGACTTGATGGGTTTAATCTTCTCGTCATAGTTGCGTTGTTCGAAGGTATAACCTTTTTTCGCCTCTTCTTCAGTCAGCCGATGCGTCAGGGTATCCGCAGTTGATGTAATCGCCTGTCCCCCTCCCGCAAACTCTTCATAGCCCTGCCACTCCACGACAAGATCGTCATCTTTGCGAAAGACCGTTTCCGGAAGAATCTGGACAGGTATGTGATCCCACATAGCCGGGTTAGCGTCACAGCCTATAAACATATTGCTATTGGCACTTGGAAACTCAACACGCCTTAATACCTGTGGAGGTACAACATCGACCATGACTTCAGTAAAATTGGAAAGCTGCTCATTAACGCCGTTGAATGTCGAGTAGTACACTCGTAGTTTTTCATCATTCCCTGCATCGACAATCACCTGCCAGGGAATATCACTGAACGTCACGCGTACGCCTTCAGCATCGCCACTACCGGTATCCACAATATAACTTGCCACCGGCTTATCCATACTGGGGAAGCCCCCCCAGAACAACTCCAACACCTCACCATCACGAGGCTGGTGATAAAGCAGGACGCTGGCATATACGCGCTGATCCTTATCACGTATATCAATATGGTTGTCCGTCTTCGAGCCCTCGCCAAACACAGTCACTGTTGGCAAGTCGAGGTTAAGCAACGCGGGGGCGTTGATATGGTCTTGCCCTGCCACCCTGAAGTCCCAACGGATTAACGTAGGGGGGCTGGGCAACGTGGGCGTATTGCTGCCGTACCGTGTAATGGTGTAGGTGGCCGAACCTTCTGCAAACCCCATGCCCATCGCTATCAACTTCGACCACGGGATACCGGCGCCGAACGGCATCTCGGTAACCTCCTGCGCATCAAGCAGGGTACTGCCCCACCGAATGGTGACAAGATCGCGAGCATTCCAGTTGTCATACTGAACGTTGGCCACCACACCAATCCGTGCATCGTGCCGATTGATCAAGCCACTTGCCATGGCAGGGATGACAAGAGGTTTGAGGTCTGAGGGTGCTTCCTTTAATCGGACTTCAACGGGCGACTGGTCGGACCTGGGGCCTCGATTACCGGAGCGATCTTGAAGGCGCAGGTGAACGTATTGAGTTCCGTTGCGGTACAGGCGAAACAAATCCACAAGAATGGGAATAACAAGTGGGCTATTTTCGTCGGGAAACTCTACATAGCCACTCGGAGCACTATCAGGTGGAGGACTTTGGTCCGAAATATAATAATAAACCCTGTCATAAGCCCGCCGGCCGAGGTAAGCAGACAATACCAAATCGACTGTGCGATGCCGGGCCGCGTAGTCCTCATCTATCGTACCCACCGGGAAGGCCGGCGTTGGCGGCGTAACGTTATTGTTTGGCGGCGTCCGGTCAATTACCAGGGTACGGAAGTCCGAGGTTGTGGGTATACCGGTTTCGTCGGTGATCCGATAAGCCAGCCGGACGGTACCGTCATTTTCCAGATAGTCGCGCGGCACGGTGACGGAAAAAGGGAAAGGCTTGGTAATGGGGCCATCCCACCGCTCCTTGAAAGGAGGGACACCTTCGCCTCCGCTGCGTGACCAAACGATTTCGACAATATTGAATTCACCGGCCTGCGCAGCGTCATCCCACAGTTGCGGAATGCGCACAACAAGATCGGTATCAAGATATTGATGAGGTATATAACCCTCAGGAATCGGCGGATTAGCATCATCCAGGATGGGCACCTCTATATCGACCAATCGGAAAATGCCGTTGCGTGAAAGTCTACTTCCAGTGGTTTTTTGAGCGCTCATCAGACTCTCCCGTCAGACCGCTTGTACCTACACCCCAAAGGCGTGCCTGTGACCAATTAAACGCGCAATCTGCGGTATCGAATACTGTCAGAACTAACAGGTAGGCACTGCCATTCGTCGCTTGGTAGCTGATTCCACCCACATCGGATGCTTGACGAAACGGTTGACTTGAGGTTTCCTGAAACCGGTTTCAGCCCGGGTATTCCCGACTGAGGCCCAGAAAACTCCAATAAAAAAGGCCCGCGACCGTGACTCCTTTTTCCGCCGCCCAGCGCACCCGTGTCACCATGCTCGACGTCGCCCAACGCGCCGGCGTGTCCAAAGCCAGCGTGTCGCGTTTTATCGGCGATGACCGCGCCCTGCTCTCCGACGCGATCGCGCTGCGCATCGAGCAAGCCATCGAACAGCTTGGCTACCGCCCCAACCAGATGGCCCGTGGTTTGAAACGTGGCCGCACCCGCCTGATCGGCATGCTGGTGGCCGATATCCGCAACCCCTATTCCATTGCCGTGATGCACGGCGTCGAAACCGCCTGCCGTCAGCACGGCTACAGCCTGGTGGTGTGCAACACCGACCGTGATGACGAGCAAGAGCGCCAACACCTGGCGGCGCTGCGCTCGTACAACATCGAAGGCTTGATCGTGAACACCCTGGGCCATCACCTCGACCAACTGCTGGAACTGCAGCGGGAAATGCCTCTGGTGCTGGTGGACCGCAAGGTCGAGCCGCTGCGCAGCGACCTGGTGGGCCTGGATAACCCGGCGGCGGTGCACATGGCGGTGGAACACCTTGAGCAGCAGGGTTACCGCGACTTGCTGCTCGTAAGCGAGACCACCGACGGCACCAGTTCACGTTTGGAGCGCCTGGAGAGTTTCAATCACGAAATTGCCAAGCGCCCGGCGTTGACAGGCGCCGTGGTTGAACTGGATGGCAACCTGGAAAAGCGTCTGCAAGCCTTTCTCGCCAAACCTGGCCCCAAGGCACTGTTTTGCGCCAACGGCGTGGCCGCACTGGCCTGCACCCGGGTGCTCAAGGCGCTGGGCTGCGACCTGTTCGGCGAGGTGGGCTTGATCGCCCTGGATGATCTGGACTGGTACCCGCTGGTGGGCAACGGCATCACCGCCCTCGCCCAACCGACGCAAGCGATTGGCGCCAGCGCCTTCGACTGTTTGCTCAAGCGCCTGCGCGGCGATACCGCCCCCACCCGCACCCTGGATTTTTTACCCGAGCTGATTATCCGCGGCTCGACGCCCCCTTATGACCCTGGCTTTACTGTGGCGAGGGAGCTTGCTCCCGCTGCGGTGCGAAGCGCCGCCAAGAGCCGGTGACTGCTGCGCAGTCAAACGGGAGCAAGCTCTCTCGCCACAAACAGTCAGTGTGTTCTTGTTGATAAAAATGAAACCGGTTTCAGAGGTAAACAACAATGCATAAATACCCCGTCTCCATCAGCCTTTCCAGCTACGGCGCCGACCTGGTTCGCCAGCAGGGCCAATTGAGTTTTGTCGCGCTGCTCTGCGCTGCCGGTGCCCAGCGCATTGAATGGCGTGAGGAGCTGCTGACCGAAGAACACCCCGCCACCCTGGCCCAGGCCGCTGCCGCGAAAGGCCTGGACAGCGTGTTTTCCTCGCCCCTGGAACTCTGGGTCGCCGGCCGAGCCCAGCCCAATGCCGAGCTGGCCGCTACCCTGGACCGCGCCCAGGCTTTTGGCTCGGGCTGGTTGAAGGTGTCCCTGGGTTATTTCACCGACACCAACGATCTGGAGAGCCTGCACGCCCTGCTCAATCGCCACCCGGTCAAGCTGCTGGTGGAAAACGACCAGACCCTGCACGGTGGGCGCATTGAACCGATGCAACGGTTTTTTGCCGAAGTCGAACGCCTGGGCCTGCCGGTGAAAATGACCTTCGATATCGGTAACTGGCAGTGGCAAGACCAGTCCGCGCTCACTGCTGCGCGGTTGCTGGGCCGGCATGTGGATTACCTGCACTGCAAGGCCGTGGCCCGTCGCGCCGATGGCAAGCTCGTCGCCTTGCCGCCGGGCGCCACCGACCTGCATCTGTGGGAACAACTGCTTAAACACATGACTCAAGGTATTACCCGGGCAGTGGAATTTCCGTTGCAGGGCGATGACCTGATCGAAGTCACCGCGCAACAGGTCGCGATCCTGGCCCGCCTTGGCCAACCCCATGTGGAGAACGCCCATGTCTGAGCTCGATATCCTGTCGTTTGGCGAAACCATGGCGATGTTTGTCGCCGAACAGACCGGCGACCTGGCGCAGGTCGGGCAGTTTCACAAACGCATTGCCGGCGCCGACAGCAACGTCGCCATCGGCCTGTCGCGCCTGGGGTTCAACGTGGCCTGGCTGAGCCGCGTGGGTAACGACTCCCTCGGGCGTTTTGTGGTCGATACCCTTAGCAAAGAGGGGCTCGATTGCCGCCATGTGGCCGTCGACCCACTGCACCCCACCGGCTTTCAACTCAAGTCTCGGGAAGAAGCCGGCGCCGACCCTCAAGTGGAGTATTTTCGCAAGGGCTCGGCGGCCAGCCACCTGTCCATCGATGCCATCCACCCGACGCTGCTGCAAGCCCGCCATCTGCACGCCACCGGCATTCCGCCAGCGCTGTCCGATGCCACTCGCGCACTGTCGTTCGAGCTGATGACCCAAATGCGCAAGGCCGGACGCAGTGTGTCGTTCGACCCGAACCTGCGCCCGTCCCTGTGGGCCAGCCAGGCGCAGATGATCCGCGAAATCAATGCGCTGGCTGCTTTGGCCGACTGGGTCCTGCCGGGCCTGGGCGAAGGTCGCCTGCTGACCGGTTTTGACGACCCGGAAGACATCGCCGCGTTCTATCTCGACCAGGGCGCCGAAGCCGTGGCGATCAAGCTCGGCGCCGAGGGCGCCTATTACCGCACCCATATGGACCAGGGTTTTGTCGCCGCCGTACCGGTGGCCAAGGTCGTGGATACCGTGGGCGCCGGCGATGGCTTTTCCGTGGGCATGATCAGCGCCCTGCTGGAAAACTTGAGCTTCCCCGAGGCCGTACAGCGCGGTAACTGGATCGGCAGCCGCGCCGTGCAGAGCCGTGGCGATATGGAAGGTTTGCCGACCCGCGCTGAATTACCCACCCGATCCGTTGCGTGACCCATTACCTGTTGCCACAACTACAACAAGCTCAGGAGCAACCCCATGGAAACCGTGAAACTCGCCACCCGTCGCTGGTGGTACATCATGCCTATCGTGTTTATCACCTACAGCCTGGCCTACCTCGACCGCGCCAACTACGGCTTCGCCGCCGCGTCCGGCATGGCCGCAGACCTGATGATCACGCCAGGCATGTCTTCGCTGCTCGGTGCGCTGTTTTTCCTTGGCTACTTTTTCTTCCAGGTGCCGGGGGCGATCTACGCGCAAAAGCGCAGCGTCAAGAAACTGATCTTCGTCAGCCTGATCCTCTGGGGCGGCTTGGCGACGCTGACTGGCGTGGTGTCCAACGCCTACATGCTGATCGTCATCCGCTTCATGCTCGGGGTGGTCGAGGCCGCCGTGATGCCGGCCATGCTGGTGTACCTGTGCCACTGGTTCACCCGTGCCGAACGCTCACGGGCCAACACTTTCCTGATCCTCGGCAACCCGGTCACCATGCTGTGGATGTCGGTGGTGTCGGGCTACCTGGTGCAGCATTTCAGCTGGCGCTGGATGTTCATCATCGAGGGCCTGCCGGCGGTGTTGTGGGCGTTTATCTGGTGGAAGCTGGCCGATGAGCGCCCCAAGGATGCCAAGTGGCTGAGCGACGCCGAAAAGCACAGCCTGGAAACCGCCCTCGCCGCCGAGCAGGTGGGGATCAAGGCCGTGAAAAACTACGCCGAGGCGTTCCGTTCGCCCAAGGTGATCATTCTCGCGTTGCAGTTTTTCTGCTGGAGCATTGGCGTGTACGGCTTCGTGCTGTGGTTGCCATCAATCCTCAAGGCCGGTTTGCAGATGGACATGGTCGAAGCCGGCTGGCTCTCGGCCCTGCCCTATCTGGCGGCGGTGATTGGCATGCTCGTGGTGTCCTGGGGTTCGGACAAGCTGCAGAAACGTAAGCGTTTTGTCTGGCCGCCGCTATTGATTGCGTCGATTGCCTTCTACGCGTCCTACGTGCTGGGCGCCGAACACTTCTGGTGGTCCTACACCCTGCTGGTGATCGCCGGGGCCTGCATGTATGCACCCTACGGCCCGTTTTTCGCCATCGTCCCGGAAATCCTCCCGGCCAACGTCGCCGGTGGTGCCATGGCGCTGATCAACAGCATGGGCGCCCTGGGCTCGTTCGGTGGCTCGTACCTGGTGGGCTACCTCAACAGCAGCACCGGCTCGCCCGGCGCTTCGTACCTGCTGATGAGCGGCGCGCTGCTGCTTTCCGTGGTGCTGACGATTTTCCTCAAGCCCGGCGCCAGTGACCGCTCGCCGACGCCAACCCTGGAGTTGAAGGTAAAAACCTCATGAAAAAATCTGTCGTGCTGTACAAAAAACTGTCCACGCCGCTCATGGCTCGCCTGCACGAACAGGTCGACGTCACGCTGATTGACGCACTGGATGAAACCGGCCTGGCCAAGCTGCGCGATGCCCTCCCCACCGCCCACGGCCTGCTGGGTGCAAGCCTGCGCCTGGATGCCCAGTTGCTCGACCTGGCACCCAAGCTGGAAGCAGTGGCCAGCGTCTCGGTGGGCGTCGACAACTACGATATCGATTACCTGACCCAACGCGGCATCCTGCTCAGCAACACCCCGGACGTACTCACCGAAACCACCGCCGACACCGGCTTTGCGCTGATCCTGGCCACCGCCCGGCGCGTGGTCGAGCTGGCCGACATGGTGCGCGCCGGCCAATGGAACAAAAATATCGGCCCGGCGCATTTTGGCAGCGATGTACATGGCAAGAGCCTGGGCATTATCGGCATGGGCCGCATCGGCGAAGCCCTGGCCCAACGCGGGCATTGTGGCTTCGGCATGCCAGTGATCTACCACAGCCACTCACCCAAGCCGGCGGTTGAAGCGCGCTTTGGCGCGCAGTACCGCAGCTTGCAGGACTTGCTCAAAGAGGCTGATTTTGTCTGCCTGACCCTGCCGTTGACCGCTGAGACCGAGAAGTTGATTGGCGCCGAGGAATTCGCGCTGATGGGGCCGGAGACGATTTTTATCAATATCTCCCGAGGCAAGGTGGTGGACGAGGCGGCGCTGGTGCAGGCGTTGCAGCAACGCACTATCCGCGCGGCGGGGTTGGATGTGTTTGAGAAGGAGCCGCTGGATCACGCGTCGCCGTTGTTGCGGTTGAACAATGTGGTAGCCACGCCGCATATTGGTTCGGCCACCCATGAGACGCGGGAGGCGATGGCCAAGTGTGCGGTGGAGAATCTCCTGACGGCATTGGCTGGCGAAAAGCCGGTAAACCTGGTGAATCCAGGGGCATGGCGGCACTGACACAACACAAGAGCAAAGGTGGAAGCTGGCTTGCCTGCGATAGCCATAGGTATCTACACAACTCTGAAGCGATCGACGGTAACCACGATGCTAAGCGAGCCGCTCTTGATCTGGCTTTTGATCTGAAGCGCCCCGTCAAACCACGCTGGCCGAACGCAGGCGAGGTGCCGAGTGGTGGGGCGAAGGCCTTTTGGTTACTTTTGGGCCTTTCCAAAAGTGACCCGCTGTAAGAGCGGAACCATCGGTGGCCGTTACCGCAGGAACGGATATGTACGCGGTCAGATCCAACATCCTGGTCGGCTGTAAGGCTGCCATCGCAGGCAAGCCAGCTCCCACATTTGGATTGCGGCGCGTCAGTTAGATCAGCGTCGGCTGTCAGTCCGTCACGGGAGCAAGCGCCCTCGCCACAGGTCCAGCACCGGCCCAAGTTGTGTAGATCCCTATGCTGCGATAGCGGTAAGCCAATCCATGATGTGCCGACTGTAAGATTGCTATCGCAGGCAAGCCAGCTCCCACAGGGTGTTGTGGCAGCAGTTAGACGACGAACCTGGCCACCATCCCATTCAAATCCACCGCCAGCCTCGACAGTTCATGGCTGGCCGCGCTGGTCTGGTTGGCGCCCGCCGCCGACTGGGTGGCCAGGTCGCGGATGTTGACCAGGTTGCGGTCCACCTCGCGGGAGACCTGGGCCTGTTCTTCCGAAGCGCTGGCAATCACCAGGTTGCGTTCGTTGATCAGGCTGATAGACGCAGTGATCTGCTCCAGTGAGGCGCCGGCTGCACGTGCCATTTCCAGGGTGCTCTGGCTGCGCTGGTTGCTCTGTTGCATGGACTGCACCGCCTCCCCGGTACCGTTCTGGATGCCGGCGACCATTTTCTCGATTTCCTGGGTCGACTGCGCGGTGCGATGGGCCAGGGCGCGCACTTCATCGGCGACCACCGCAAAGCCCCTTCCGGCCTCGCCGGCACGGGCGGCTTCAATCGCTGCGTTGAGCGCCAGCAGGTTGGTTTGCTCGGCAATCGCGCGGATCACATCCAGCACCTTGCCGATATCCCGGCCCTGAGCGGCCAGGCCCTCGATCATCGCGGAAGTGTTCTGCACGTCCTGAGTCATGGTCTGGATCGCGCCGACAGTTTCCATCACCCGATCACGGCCTTCCCGCGCCGCCTGGTTGGACTGCCCGGACGCCTCGGAGGTGGAAACCGCGTTACGCGCCACCTCCTCCACTGCCGCCGTCATCTCATTGACGGCCGTGGCGGCCTGGTCGATTTCATTGTTCTGCTGTTGCAGGCCACGGGAGGCCTCCTCGGTGACCGCGCTCAGCTCTTCCGCCGCCGAAGCCAGTTGCGTGGCCGAACCCGCGATGTGCTGGATAGTCTGGCGCAGGCTGGCTTGCATGGTCGACAGCGCACTGAGCAACCGCGCCGGTTCGTCCTTGCCATCGTCCTCGATGGTTTTGCTGAGGTTGCCGGCGGCGATGGTCTCGGCCACTTCCACGGCCTTGCGCAGCGGGGTCACGATGCTGCGGGTCAGCAACCAGGCCAGCAGCACGGTGAGCAATGCCGCCACCACGGAGACCGCCACCACGCCGGTGATCGCGCCCTCGTAGCTTTGCCCGGCATCCTCGTCGGCCTGCTTGGCGTCGGCCGCATTGATGGCGATCAGCTTGTTCAGTTGCTCGCCCATCTGGTCAGTGCCGTCCTTGATACGGCTGTTGATCAGAGCGCGCATCTCATCGACCTTGCCCTGCTTGGACAATGCCACCATCTCGGCCTGGGCTTTGAGGTAGTTGTCCAGGGTGACGCCGAAGGCTTTGTACAGCGCAGCCTCCTCCGCGCCCGCAGGCAGCGTGGCGTATTTGGCCTGGGCGGTCTTGACCTTGTCAGCCAGCACGCCAATGCGCGTCTCGGCTTCCTGCAGGGCGGCAGGCTCGCGGTTGACCAGCACGCGAAACGACAGGATGCGCATGCGCAGCACGTTTTCGGTGATGGTGCCCAGGTGAGTCATGCTGGGCAGCTGGTTCGCGCTCATGTCCTGGGAGGATTGGCGCATTTGCGTCATACGGTTGACCGCAAACACGCCCAACAGCACCACTAGAACCGCAATGAAGGCAAAACCGATAAACGCACGAGGGGCAATATTCAGGTGACGGAGGGACATAGGGCTGCTCTCAGAAGTAGTGTTTGCGAGCATCCTTGCCGCGAAACGATCCGTCAGCGTCAACGCGCTGCCCAGACCTTGGTCACCACTGTTGTCGTTGTAGTGTGGGCCTATGCTTGATATCGGCTGGGCCACGGCTTTAGCGCAGGGTTTTTATAAATATTTTTTTACACTTCAGGCGCCTGGCACTTTCTGGCATCCTGCGCCTCCATTTTCTGACCCGAGCCATCATTTTGTCTGACGCTCAAGCCCCCCGCCCGCGCTATAAATCCGACCTCATGTACGGCCTCGAAGACCGCCCGCACTTCACCGCCGCGATTTTTGCCGCGTTGCAGCATGTGTTGGCGAGTTTTGTCGGCATCATCACGCCCACCCTGATCGTCGGCGGCGTACTGGGGCTGGAAAGCGAAGTGCCGTACCTGGTGAGCATGGCGCTGTTTGTCTCGGGGCTTGGCACCTTTGTGCAGGCGCGCACTTTCGGGCCGGTGGGTTCGGGGCTGTTGTGCCTGCAAGGCACCAGTTTTTCCTTTATCAGCGTGATTTTGAGCGCTGGGTTCATGGTCAAGGCTCGGGGCGGCGGCACCGATGAAATCCTCTCGACGATCTTTGGCATCTGCTTTTTCGCGGCGTTTATCGAAGTGGTGCTCAGCCAGTTCATCGGCAAACTGCGCAAACTGATCACCCCGGTGGTGACCGGCACCATCATCACTTTGATGGGCTTGTCACTGATCAAGGTGGCAGTCACCGACATGGCTGGCGGCTATGGCGCCAGCGACCTGGGCGCCGCAGGCAACATGGGCCTGGCGGCCTTGGTGCTGCTGACCATCGTGGTACTCAACCGCTTCAACAACCCGTTCCTGCGCCTGGGTTCGATCGTGATCGGCCTGACCCTGGGCTTCGTAGTGGCGTGGCTGCTGGGTCGCATCGACATGGCCGCCCTGCCCCAGGTGCCGCTGATCAGCGTGCCGGTGCCGTTCAAGTATGGTTTCTCGTTCGACTGGGTGGCGTTTATCCCGGTGGCGGTGATCTTCCTGATTTCGCCCCTGGAAGCCGCCGGTGACCTGACCGCCAACTCGATGATTTCCCAGCAACCGGTCAAGGGCCCGCTGTATATCAAGCGCATCAAGTCCGGCCTGCTGGCCGACGGCCTCAACTCCGCGATGGCCGCCACCTTCAACAGCCTGCCGATGGTGACCTTTGCCCAGAACAACGGCGTGATCCAATTGACCGGCGTGGCCAGCCGCTACGTGGCGTACTTCATTGCTGGCCTGCTGGTGCTGCTGGGGTTGTTCCCGATGATCGGCGCGGTGCTGCAACTGATGCCCAAACCCGTACTCGGCGGTGCGACCCTGATCATGTTCGGCACCGTGGCCGTGGCCGGGATCAAGATCCTCGCCGAAGCGGGCCTGCATCGGCGTAATGTGCTGATCGTGGCAATTTCCCTAGGCATGGGCCTGGGCGTCGCCGCGGTGCCCGAAGTGCTGCGCGAGCTGCCCAAGGCGCTGCACAACATCTTCGAATCGCCGATCACCGTGGGTGCATTCTGTGCAATCCTGCTGAACATTTTCCTGCCCGAAGAGTTCATAGAGCTGGAAGAAGATGAATTCGAGCCGGAGTCCTCTACCCTCAAGGTCATGCAGGACCCGGACGTCACCCAAAAGTAGGAGCATTTCTTTATGCGCAAGCTCATGGTTCTATCGCTGTTGCTGCTGACCTTGAGCGCCTGTGCACTGTTTCCCAACCGCGACCCGGTGAACATCAATGTGGTGGGCATCGAGCCGCTGCAAAGCCAGGACCTGGAAGTGCGTTTTGCCGTGAAACTGCGGGTGCAAAACCCCAATGAAGCGGCAATCGACTACAACGGCGTGGCCCTGGACCTGGAGGTCAATGGCCGGCCACTCGCTTCTGGCGTCAGCGATCAGGCTGGCAGCATCCCACGCTTTTCTGAAACCGTACTGATGGTGCCGGTCAGCGTTTCGGCGTTTTCGGTGTTGCGCCAGACCCTGGGCCTGAGCCAGACCCAAAGCCTGAACAACCTGCCCTACGTGCTGCGCGGCAAACTGGCGGGAGGCCTGTTTGGCACCATGCGCTTTGTAGAGCGTGGCACCCTGGACTTGCCGAACACCGCCACCTGGTAAGTGGCTGAAAACCAAATGTGGGAGCTGGCTTGCCTGCGATGGCGGTGCGTCAGTAACTGATGAATTGAATGACACGCCGCTATCGCAGGCAAGTCAGCTCCCACAGGTTGATTGCGTTTAGTCAGTGATACAGCGAACGCCTGGCTTGGCGCGCTCGTCCACCACTAATTCAAAAATATCCGGCCGGGCGTAATGCCCCACTACGTCGTAGTCGTAGCGGGCCCGCACCAACTGATCAGTATCGATCTGCGCCGTCAACAACCCCGCCTCGCCCACTAACGGCCCCGCCAAAATATCGCCCATGGGCCCGACGATCACGCTGCCGCCGGCAATCAACGGACGGTCCACCGGCCAGTTGGCAACCTCCACACCCAAGGCCTCGGGCGATGCCTGCACCTGGCAGGCGCTGACCACAAAGCAACGCCCTTCATGGGCAATATGGCGCATGCTCACATGCCACATGTCGCGCTCGTCCACGGTGGGTGCACACCACACCTGAACGCCCTTGGCATACATCGCGGTGCGCAGCAACGGCATCATGTTTTCCCAGCACACCGCGCCGCCGATACGCCCCACCGCGGTGTCGATCACCGGCAGGGTCGAGCCGTCGCCCTTGCCCCAGATAAGCCGCTCGGTGCCGGTCGGCATCAGCTTGCGGTGCTTGGCCACCAGGCCGCCCGAGGGTTCGAAATACAACACCGTGCAGTACAGCGTGGTGCCACTGCGTTCGATCACGCCCAGCACCAGGCTGGCACCGGTACGCGCCGACATCCCGGCCAGCGCCTCGGTTTCTGGCCCCGGCACGTCAATGGCATTGGCAAAATACCGTGCAAAGGCTTCCCGGCCCTCGGGCAGGCGATAACCCAATTGCGTGCCAAAGCTTTCGCCCTTGGGATAGCCGCCCAGCAACGCCTCGGGCATGACCACCAAGTGCGCGCCACTGCGCTGGATTTGATCCTCATAGGCCAGGATCTGCGCCAGGGTTTCAGCCTTGCCGCCAGGCAAGGCGCCGATTTGCAGGGCTGCGACAGTCGATACGGGCATCAGGCTCACTCCGATAGATAGGGGTTGCCCATTCTCCGGCCAGACTCGATCATGAATAAAGCCCACCTCAGTGCTAAATGATATGAGCCAAATGAATATCGCCCAGGTTGACCTGAACCTGCTCAAAACCTTCGAAGCCCTGCACGACGAGTCCAGTGCCAGCCGTGCGGCGCTGCGTTTGGGCGTGACGCAGTCGGCGATCAGCGCGGGCTTGCGGCGTTTGCGCGAGCTGTATGGTGACCCTTTGTTCGTGCGCACCGGACGCGGCCTGGCGCCCACATTGCGTGCCAACCAGTTGAAACCGGTGATCAGTGAGGCATTGGATCGCTGCCGCCAGAGCCTGGCGATGATCAGCCCGCAAAACCTGCACTACGAGGGCCGCTCGGTGGTGCTGGGGCTGTCAGATGACTTCGAGATTGCCTATGGCCGAAGCCTGATGGAGGCCATCGCACTGCGCCTGCCCAAGCTACGGGTGATCTTTCGCCAGACCTACAGCCAGATCGTCGCCGCCGCCCTGCTCGACCGCACGCTGGACCTGGCCATTACCGCCGGCGGTTTTACCGAGCGCAGGCTGAGCCGACAGGTGCTGGGGGAAGGTGACTATCGTTGCCTGGTAGACCCCCATAGCCTGGCGCCGGGCGAGGAGACTATCGACCTGCAAGGGTTTGTCACACGGGAACATGTATTGGTGTCGTCAGGCGGGTTTATCGGCATTACCGATGAAGGCTTGGCGGCGCACGGGCTGCGCCGCCACGTGTGCGCGTCCACCAGCCACTTTGCCGCGTTGCCGTATCTGCTCAAAGGCAGCACCGCAGTAGCAACCATTCCCGGGCATGCGGCCCACGCCATTGCGCAAATGACCGGCCTGCGCGTGCTGCCCTGCCCGCTGGCGCTACCGCATTACCCGGTGGAGTTGGGCTGGCGCACCCAGGCTCAGTTGGACCCGTTGCTGCTCAAGGTGCGCGAAGCGATTGTGGCGTGCTTTACTTTGCCGCAGCCATCAGCTTGTTGACTTCACTGCGCACCATGTTGGAAAACTCCGGCGGCGACATGCCATCGAGTTCGGCACGTACCCATTCGGCCCACTTGCCCTTGCGTTTGGCGCGCTCACCGAACAAGCGCGCGGCTTCGCCTTTGGCCTTGCCCAGGTTGGTTTGCCACAGGTCGTAGAGGCGCGACTTTTCATCTTCCAGCTCGGCGCGTTCGGCGAGGGTCTTGTTGGCGAGATTGAAGCTCATGTTGAATTACCTGCTGCACAAATAGGTGACATCTTACACTGTAGGCCCAAAGTTCCCGATCCGGATTTTGCCTCGGATGAGCGCGCCGGCAAAAAAACTGCAACTTTTGCCACCGCCCGATACTCCATTGTTCACTGCCACATCCACCTGCAAGGAGTCACTCAATGGCCCGCAAAACCGCCGCCCAAGCTGTCGAAGATCAAATCAAGGACCAAGCGTTCAGCGAACTGAGCGCATTGATCGAAGAGTCGGACAAACTGCTTAAAAGCAGCGCATCCCTGGTGGGCGAGGAAGGTGAAACCCTGCGCGAGCAGGTTGCCATCAAACTCAAGCAAGCCCTGGAATCGGTGTCCAACGTGCGTGAACGCAGCAAGCCGGTTGTGGATGCCACCGAGACTTACATCGGTGGGCACCCATGGCAGACCGTGGCCATTTCCGCAGGCTTTGGCCTGGTGGTCGGCCTGTTGCTGGGTCGCCGTAACTGATCCATTTAGGCTGCGCATCGCGCAGCCTGTTTCACCCCGTCGCCAACGCCCTCAACTCGCGCAACGCCTGCGCGTCCAGTTCGATCCCGGTTTCCTGCGACTTCGCCCGCGTACGATGGCGTCGGTCCCCCGGCAATCGACGCAACCCCGCCGCATGCATCTGCCGCACCAGCTCCTGGCTGCGTTGGGCGAAGCTTTGCCCTGCGGTTTTACTCGGGTCGATCACGATCAGAAGCTGGCCTGTCCACGGCGTACGCGCGCCTGGGTGGTCCGTCCAATCGAATTCAAAAGAGAAGTTGCCGCCCGTCAACGCTGCCGCCAGCAACTCGACCATCATCGACAGTGCCGAACCCTTGTGCCCGCCAAATGGCAACAGTGCGCCGCCTTCCAGAATGGCTTTAGGGTCCTGGGTCGGCTGACCGAGGCTATCGACGCCCATGCCCGGTGGCAACCGCTCGCCTTTGCGTGCGGCGATTTGCACGTCGCCATGGGCCATGGCGCTGGTGGCCAGGTCAAACACAATCGGCGCACCGTCGGCCCGTGGTGCCGCAAACGCGATAGGGTTGGTGCCGAACAACGGGCGATCCGCGCCGTGGGGCACCACACAGGTCATGCTGTTGACCACGCTGAGTGCCACCAGCCCGTCCTCGGCAAACGGCTCGACGTCCGGCCACAGGGCTGCAAAGTGATGGGAGTTATGGATCGCCAGCAACGCGATGCCGGCGCTGCGTGCCTTCTCCACCAGCAACGGGCGCGCCGCTGCCAGGGCCGGCTGGGCAAAACCATTGCCCGCGTCGACGCGCACAAAGCCTGAGGCCACATCGGTCACGCTGGGGACGGCGGTGCCGTTGACCCATCCACTGGCCAGCGTCGAAAGGTAACCGGGGATGCGAAAAATACCGTGACTGTGGGCACCGTCACGCTCGGCACTTGCGCAGTTGTGCGCAAGAATCGCAGCAACCTGCGGCGATGTGCCGTGCCGGACGAAGACCTGTTGAAGTAACTCCACCAGTTCAGCAAAGCGGATCGAGGCACAAGCGGTGGCAACTGTCGACTGCGCAGACATTTGAAGCTCCGTTTTTATGATTGGAAGGGGCAACGAATGGGACATCCAGACCCTCGATTAAACACCACGCACGCTCTGCGTTGTCAACGTGCGCAGCGCTGAATATTTACCGCCTTGCACCACGGGCGCCTGCCTACCCTGTGCTTTTCCTGGCACGCCGGAGACAGGCTGTGGTTCGCTTAACCCCCCCGTATTTCTTCCCTGAGTTTCTCAAACCCCAAGGCAAAGCCTCGCCCACCGCTCGTGAACGCACGCTAGGGCTCACCGCCAAAGACCTTGACTGGCTGTACAACCTTTACCTGGCTACCGACGAGTCTCGGCAGGACACAAGCCGGCACGATCACCCCATGCGCGTTGAAAAGGTCCTGATCAACATTTCCGGCAAGCCCCCCATCCCCCTTGCCGGCGCGTTCGCGATCAGCCCGACACCCGACGCCGCCAAGGCGTTGCTCTACACCCCGGATAACGGCATACAGGTCTATGACAGCCACGCCGCCCTGCTGAGCGAGTTGATCGAGCAATTGGAAGACCCACTGCAGAGCGCCCCTTTGCTGAGCTACCTGTCGATGGACCAACGCAATGCGCTGGGCGCTGACACGCCCATGGTGTTGACCACTCAGCTCATCGAGGGTGAAGTCATGCCGGAGCAAGCACGCATGCTCCAGGCCTGCCAGCTGGATAACGTCAAGGCCATGCTCGACCACCTGCAAAAAACCCCGACCTTGCCTGACATGCTCGACACGCTGCTGAGCGTCATGGCCCGCCCCCATTTCAAACACCTGGATCAACGGGACACACGGGTCAATGTCTTCACCCGCGAAGCTGAGCAAGCAACGCCACGTTGGGTCAACTCGCTGACCTTGAGCGAAGCGCTGCTGCAATTTTATGTGCGCCATGGGTGGCCCAAAGGGCAGACACGCGAATACTCGAACCCAAAACATGACACCACTGGCTTCACTGCCTCCGAACGGGAAGAAGATCACCAGCGTTGGGAAGCCTTGATCGAACAAAGCTCCAGTACTTTCTCGAAGCTGTTGGAAAGCCTGCTGCAGACCTACTGGAATGAAGATATCGACAGCGGCACCTCGCGCGTGGATTTTTTTGCCCAGGTCGTGGCGCAGAAGTTTCGCCTCGATGTGTTGCTCAAGCGCCAGGGCGAGATTATTACCGCCGAGGAAAGCCACGCATTTCAGGCCCTGCTCCTCAGCGACCAAAGCGCCCGCAGCGCCCGCAGCGCCCATGCCGAAAACCTCAGCGTGGAAAAGGTGCGCCTTTATGCCCCCCATCAACATTACGTTGAACCGGCGAGCACCTTGATGATCACCGAGCACCACGCGTACCTCTACACCCAATCGCGCGGGTTACAGGTGCTGGAAAACCTCGACGACCTCAAAGACCTGTTATTGAGCATGCTCAAGGCCGAAGGCTACGAGGACGAATGGCTCAACTTCCTCTCATTGGATGAGCGCGACACGCTGCTCGGCCTGGACCCGATCGCCGTCGCGGCAAGGCCGATACCCGGCAATGTGTTCGTGACCTTGGTACAAGACATTGCGCGCAAGCAAACGGAGAACCTTAACCACGCCCTGGAAATCTACCGGCGCAGCGATGGCCAAGTGGACCTCGCAGCCCTGCTCGACAGTGCCCTGGACGTACGTGCCTTGCTGGACAATCAACTGGCCACACTGGAGACCAACGGGCGCTGGACCTTGCATCCGGTCACCCGCGGTAATGGCCGCCCTTCGACCGTCAAGGCCGAGCGCGCCCGGCTGCAGCTTCAGAACCTGCGGGCGATTGAGCGTGCGCTGGCGATGGAGCGCGCGCATCACCCGACCTTACGTAGCATCGTCGCTGACACGCTCAACGCTGAACTGCAACTGCAGCAACAGCCAGTCAAAGCCGAGGAGGTGTATATCAATACCTACGCCACGCGTGCCCAGGAGCGTGAAGAGCGTCCGGCAGTGCAGTCATTGAGCATGCTTGAGCACTTCATTGAACGCCTGGCCCAAGAGGCGCCTGCGGTGCCCTTCTCGTCCAGGACGAAGTTCTATACACGGGGCGAAGGCAATGTCTTCATGCAATTGCCAAGCATGACGCTCAAGACGTTCAACACCGTCATCGAGCGCGTCCTGCTGCTGTTTTCCAAGCACGCCATGCGCCAGCAACCCCATGAGTTTCTCGTCAAGACTCACGCCAAACACGCCCACTCGATGCTGGTAGGGTTACGCAGCGAAGCCGAGCTGAGGTCGCTGGATAAAACCCTGGCGCCCACAAGCCAGGCCATTCTCGACACGCTATTTCAGCCCGACAGTCTGTCGCGCTTGACACGCCATGGCCTTAACGGATTTTTGCCGGATGCCTATGGCTTGACGTTGGACTTGAACGCCGTCGATACGCCACAACCGCTGGCCAATACGTTCGTGATCACTGAGCGCGGCGGTATCGACCCGCAGCGCTCGGGCCAGGCGCTGCTCTGGACCCCGCGCCTGGGCTACGAAGTCTTTGCCTCGATCAACGCCCTGCGCGATGAAATCACCCAGCGCCTGGCGCACCCACTCAACAGCTTGAGCCTGCTGGAGAATCTGCCGTTCTGCTTGCGCGAGCCCCATCAGGCATTTAGCCAGGGCCCGCTGCAACGTATTGATCAGGACCTGTTGAATGACCGAGTAGACAGCTACAACGACGCGGTCATGGAAGGCGTGGATCACCTGCAATCCATGGGCCTGCGCGCCCGTGCCTTGCAGGACCGGTTGGACGCCGTCATCGAACAGCCTCCGCCCACTAACCTTGGCAGGGCAATCACACTGGCCGATGCCATGGTCAACCAGCAGGCACTGCCACTGTGGCTGGGGATGGCGCCGGCCCAGGACCAAATCCACCAGGCCGAGCTTCTGGAGCAATACTGCAACAACGCCGACGATGAACACGACTACCTGCATGACATCCAACCCCTGCGTGCTTATGCCTTCACCACGCTGATGGCGCTGCTTGAGGCGCGCTTTCCCGGCCAGGCGCTCAACCCCGATCACATCCTGATCCCCACCGGTGCAGTGCTCGATGTGAATGTCGACAACCTGACCGACTTTGCGTTGCGGCACTGGCCAGATCTGACCGTTCAACACATCCGCCCGCGTTCACGCACGGCAAAGCCATTACCGCAAGCCCTGGACGCAAGTGCCGTGATACAAATGGTGCGCCAGCTGGATCTCAAAAGCGCTTATCAGCAACAGGTGCGAAGCCACCTTGAGGCGCAAACCGATGATGCACGCCAACGCAGACGTCTGTTTTGCCGTCAGTTGCCGTGGCAAGCGCTGCAACACGCCCACGAGCAGAGGTTGCAGGAGCGGCTTTCCACGCGAGCCTTGAGCCTGGTCCAGCAGATTTTCGATATGCCGGACGCCGTGGCCCGAGCTTCACTCAGCGGGTCCACGGCGACGATTCGACCGCTGGAGCTGATCGCCACCGAAGGCGCCAGTACCGCCAAGGTGTTGGGCGTGTACCTGATCGGCCCGCAGCTTCCCGGCGAGGGTCCATGGGTGCTCTACGCGCCCTACAGCGAACAGCATGTGTTCAAGGAATACGCGGATGAAACGGCCTTGCTGGATGAGATACAAGGGCCAGGCGCCCTGCAGGACTGGGTGCTTATGCACCTGGAAGATCCGCACCAGGCCACTTACCGCCACTTGCTGAAAAACAACCAGCATAGCCCGCCCGATATCCGCCTGGCCGCTTCGGCAGTGACGGGCAATGTGCTGCATTACCTGTTCAGTGAAAACACATTGATGTTGCTCAAGGTGCTGGGCAGCCAATTCGAAGAAGGCGCCAAGACCCTGTGGGATCACGCAACGCGTCTGTTCGGCAAGGACATCCCGACGGCAGTGCAGTTCATGGCCGGCAAACTCGCCTACCCGCTGGTGGTATGGCGCAGCTACACCTTGTTCAAGCGCTCGGCCGAAGCCTTGCAGCTACACCAGTGGAAGGCTGCATTCAAGGATTTCGTCAGGGGCGTGGCGCAAATGGCCGCCCTGCGCAGTGCGTTGGACGGCACCGCCATTGCCCCACCCACTGAAAAGGAGCGCTCGCTGGCCGAGCTGACAGATGAGTCACTGCCCGCAGCCACCACCCTCGCCACCTGGCATGTCACCTGCCCTTCGCGCACCCGGCTGCAACCGTTCGAGGCACAGGACGTGGCGTTGCAAGACCTGAAAAAGAGCACGCTCAGCCAGGTGTATGAAGACCAGGAAAACTCGAAATACTACGTGCCGCTGGCCGGCAAGGTGTATAGCGTCAAGAAAGCCGCACAACACTGGCGCCTCGCCAACGACGAGCAGGTGGGGCCGTACATCGGCCGTAATGCGCAGAGCATATGGGTACTGGAGCTGGGCGGCCGGGAGCCGCGCTTCGGCAGGGCTCAGTCGTACCTCAAGACGTGGCGCAATGAAGTACGGGATATCAACATTGAAGCGGTCGGTATCCGCGATATTGGCGCGTTGACCTATTGGAAAGCCCAAGCCATCACTGAAGCGTTGAACTTTGCGACTTATTACGCGCTGAACTGCCGCCGCAACGTTGCGCAATTTGCTGTACAACGCGACCCCGACAGCCGGGTTGGGCGATTTTTAGGGGAAATGTTTGGTGTCGTCACACTGACCCCGGACCAGGTCTTGAGAGTCACAAAAATAATCGACGAGATCATCGATGAACTCACCGACCCCAGCTTGACCGGTCCGAACTCCATGCGCTTTGTCGCGGGCACCAGCCGACAGGATCCGGCGTCGGATTATGCATTCATGATTCCCGCCGACAGAGAACGCAAGCTGTATCTGCTGAGCCGATTCTTCGACCCCAATCTGGACGTCTACCAGAACCGTCTGCTGGAGAATGTGGCGTTCAACATATCGACGCACGCCAGGGCCAGCACGCTGATTCACGAATTATCGCACTTGAAGCTCGACACCGTGGACATTGCCTACCTGGACAGCATGCGACCCTTCCCAGACTTGATCAATGTCGCAAGGCCCGGCGCCGAAGTGCTTAAAACCACCCTGGAAGATTTGCGCAGCACCGCGTTATCGACGATGACGCCTGCAACGATGCTGTTCAAGACTCAAGACAGCCTCACCGAATTGTGGGAAGACTTTAAGCCTGGTTCTGCAATTGAAAAGAAAATTTTCAAGGCTACTGGCGCCAAGACCCTGCAGGACGCGAGGATCATTTTCATGTCAGTCCCTGATAAGCGTATTGACACCATCCTGGCCAACGCCGACTCGGTGACGTACCTGATCACCCATCTTGGCCGCCAGTTGGAGCCGGCGGCCTGAACGGCCCCCGGCGAGTGCATCAGTCTTTCTGGTCACGCAGCACGTTACCGGAAGCGCCGTCGATGCGCGCCTCATACACGATGCCATCGGACTTGCGACCTTTGACTTCCCAATAGCCATTGTCATCCGCTTCAGCGGCGTAGACCTCAATGTAGCCGGCCTTGGTTTTCGCCACCTCGATGGCTTTCTCAATGGTGATCCAGCCTGCACCCGGCTTGTCGGCCATGGCGGCGCCAGCGCTCAACAGCGCGGAAGTAGCACACAGGGCGATCAAGGTTTTCTTGAACATTTTCGTACTCCATAGTGGACGACAGGTTAATTCCTGATTTTTTAGGCGCACACAAACAAGAATAAGTTCCAATTGATGTGCAATCGCCATGATGCGGTTCTCGCCGTCTACCTTGGGAGGTTAGAATGTGGGAAATCAGGATGAGTTAATGAGCGAAAAGCCCCTTTCAGAAACCGAATATGACGCCATCACCGACGCCGCCGCGCATTGGTGCATGCGCCTGCATGCTGCAGATTGCACGGCGGACGAACGTCAGGCTTTTACCCAGTGGCACGATGGCCATCCGCTGCACGCCTTCGAATATGCAGCCATGCTCGAAATCTGGGACGTGGCCGACCACCTGCCCCGCGACAAGCCTGAGGCGGTGGTGGTCCCAATCAAGAAGCCGGCCCGCCGCTTGCGCACCTACGCGGTGGCCGCAGCGGTGTGCCTGGCGGCATTGCCGCTTGCCGCCTTCACCGGCTGGGAAGCGGGCTGGTTGCCCAGCTCATATGAACGGTTCGAAGCAGCCAATGGCTTGAAAAAAGTCACCTTGGGCGATGGCAGCCAAGTGGAGTTGAACCTGGGTACCGAATTGGTCTACAGCCATTACAAGGACCAGCGCCGTGTCACCCTGAAAAAGGGCGAAGCGTTCTTCAACGTCACGCACGACAGCAACCACCCGTTTATCGTGCGGGCCGGCGAAGGCCAGGTGCGAGTGACCGGCACGCAGTTCAATGTCTGGGAATATGAAGATCAGGTGCGGGTGATGTTACTGGAGGGCTCGGTGCAAATCTCCAGCGACGGCGAGCATGCCAGTGTGCCGCTTAGCCCAGGCATGCAAGCCAGTTTCCGCCAGGGTGACGCCACCCCGCAGGTCGCCGCTATCAATCCCGATGACACCGCGCTGGCATGGCGCCAGGGCAAGCTGGTGCTCGACAACCTGACCCTCACGGACGCCTTGCCCCTGATCAACCGCTACCTGAAAAAGCCGGTGATGCTTGCAGACGCCAGTACCGGTGCGATTCGCGTCGGCGGTATCTATAACATCAACGAGGTCAACAACCTCGTGCCCTCCCTGCCCAAGGTGTTGCCGGTCTACCTGACCCAAAACCAGGACGGCAACCCCGTGCTCAATTCCATTCCGCGTAAAACCCCCAAGGGCTGAGCCCGCTCGCGCCAAGCGGTACGTTTGGGCCGCGGGTGTCCATTTTTGAAACACCTCCCTCACCTGCATCGCCCGCCGTATGCGGATTCATGGTTCTGTCACAGGCAGTGTTACATGGCTGAGACGGCGTGAGGCGAGCACAGGCATATCTCAAGCGCTCAGGACTGTTTCAACGCTGAAACAGAGTTGCCATCACTTTGCCCCGACTTAATCCCAACCCCTTGAATATCAACATCTAATAAAAAGCGGCACGCCTTCTGCTCTTTCCCTGACAACGCTGTTTAGGGTCAGCGTTAAGAATAAGGACTGCCGCCGTGAACACACTCACACACACCTCGTCGATAAACGTACTGCTGATCGGTTGCGTGCTCAGTGCAGGTGTCAGCCTGACGAGCCAGGCGGGTGACGGTGTGATCGTGACCGGGCGTACGGTGCAGGGCCACATGTACGGGCGCACCTCCCTGCCCGACCCCTACCCCAATACCGCCAACGCCAACCCCAGCAAAGAGATCAACAGCGCCCTGACCGGCGAACTCAGTGACAGGGACATCGGCGGCATCAGCAGTGGTTCCAGCCTCGCCCGCACCCTTCAGCCCAATGGCAGCTTGTCGGGCCTGGGCGCCACCCAAAACAGCATGTCGACACTTGGCGCTGGCGCAGCGGCCGGCCACGGTGCGGGCAGCGGCGGCGGCATGGGCGGGCAGATCAGCGACTCGGTCCAGCGTGGCATGGCGCCGCTCAACAACCTCGGCAGCATGATGGGGGGCAAGTGATGAAGCGCGCCCTGTTGATATTCGCCCTGCTGGGCAGCGCCTCGGCAATGGCCGACAACACTGCCGTGATCAACCACAGCGGCCAGCAGTACGACGGTGTGCTGTCGATCAACCAGGCCGCCGGCACGGGGCAGCAAATGTCCAACAGCCGCGCCATCGCGCTCGGTGGCCAGGCCACCAACCTCGACATCCAGCGCGTCGACGGCAAGGTCGACCCGTCCCTGAACGCCAAGGCCGCGATCCAGGGCAACTCATTCAGCAGTGGCAACGGTGTGCTGGGCATCAACCAGTCTGCCGGGGCCAATAACCAATCCATCAACGCTGTGCGGATCAGCCTCAACCCTGGCCCGCAGAGCATCGATGACAGCGTCCTGTTGCAACAGAACACGACGACGCTGGCAACCGACTCAGGGCTCACCCCCACCACTGGCAGCCGCCAGGTCGTGACCAGCGACCAGGCCTTCACCGGCAGCCGAGGAGTGACACAGGTGAACCAGAGTGCCGGGGTGGGGAACCGAGTGGCTAACACCCTGGGCATCACTATCAAGTAACCGCTTGGTAGACGTTCGTTAGACCGTACCAACACTTAACCAACTAATTAGAAGCAAGGAGAAACACCATGAAACCTCAAATGGCTCTGAAACCAATGGTTTTCGCTCTCGCCGCACTCATGGCTGCTGCTGCTCAAGCGGGTGGCTGGCATCCAACCCCACAACCCACCGGTACCGTGGCCGCTGTCGTCACCGATGTGCAAAAAAGCGAACACAACAAATTCGATGACACCAACACCGAGAACAATGCATCAGCCGACAACTCGGTAAATAGCAACAGCGGTAATGTCGGGGTCAACGCACAATCAGGTTCCGGAAACCAGGCTGACAACGCCGGCGCCATCTCCAGTGCCAAAGGCGACTTCGCCACCGTGTTTGCCGTGATTGATGTCGACCAAGGCAGCTCGCATAACAACTTCGTCAACAAAGGCACGCAAAATAACGCCTCTCTGGACGGCTCCATCACCGGCAACTCCGGCAACGTGGGTTACAACGGCCAGGCCGGCCAGGGCAACCAGGGTAAAAACAACCTGGCCATCACCACCGCTGACGGCAAGAACATCGCAGCGGCCTCCAACACCGAGCAGAACTCGCTCAACAACAGCTACCTGAACACGGCCGCCAGCAGCCATGGTTATGGCAAGCCTCAGTACGTGTCCAACAACGCAAGCCTCGACAACTCGGTTAACCGCAACTCCGGCAACGTAGGTGTCAACCTGCAATCCGGTGCGGGCAACCAAGGCAGCAACAGCCTGTCGATCGGCCAAGGTTGCAGCGTCTGCGCCAGCGGCGTGCGCTTCTGATCCAACGGGGCCTTGGCGACAAGGCCCTTTTTTATTCCAGTGTCCAACAGGTCATTCGATCATGCGTATCGCGACCCTCACCCTCCTGATGTTACTCACCGGCACGACCTGGGCAGGCACCATGGCGATTTCCGCCATGCCCGGCGGTGCGGTGATTTTCAAGAAGGTGGAGAGCATTCGCGAGCGCCGGTTCGCCAACCTGGTGGAACAGAAAACCGATTTCAGCTGCGGTGCCGCGGCACTTGCCACCATCCTGCGCCAGGCCTATTGGCTGGACGTCGACGAAGCACACATCATCAAAGGCATGCTGGTCACTGCCGACCAGGACCTGGTACGAACCCAGGGCTTTTCCATGCTGGATATGAAGCGCTACCTCGAAAGCATCGGCATGCGTGCCCGGGGCTACAAGATCGCGCCCGAGACCCTGTTGACCGTGAAAATCCCCGTGGTGGTGCTGCTGGAAATCCGCGGCTACAAGCACTTCGTGGTGTTGCAACGGGCCGACAAGGACTGGGTGTACATCGGTGACCCCGTATTGGGCCACAAGCGCTATTCCCATGACGATTTCGTCAAAGGCTGGAATGGCATTGTCTTCGCCGTACTGGGCGAGGGTTACGACAAGGCCAACGTCTTGCTCGACCCGCCCCTGCCGCTGACCGCCAAGAGCCAGATGAATGAGTTCCGGCCTGTGGGCGATGCCGAGCTGATGGATTTCGGTTTTATCCAGAGCGACTTCTTCTAGAAGCGCAATAAGGGGCAGGACGCCCCAGGAGCAGCAGATGAACACTTCCCGTTGGCTGACGGTCTTGTGTCTGGCCGCCTCAATGCCTGCTTATGCGTCCTCGGGGTTCAAGCCCATCGAACTCAAGGACGCCGAAATGGCCGAGCTGCGTGGCCGTTACGTGATGCCGGGGCGCATCATCAGCTTTGGCATTGTCATGAGCAGCACCTGGACCAATGCCGTCGGTGACAACATCACCGGCACGGCCAACATGCACATCGACAAGACCACCATTACCCCACAGTTCTACGTGCAAACCACCGGCTCGACCGGTACCGGCACGCGCCCCAACATGGGCACCGGAAATGTGGTCGGTGGTGCCGGCCTCGGCAGCGGCCAGGGCGTGACCCAAAGTGTACGCGCCGCCGGCGATGGCAACGCCGCCTACAACAATGTGGGCATCAACGTCGAAAATGGGGTTACCCCCGCCAATAACCTGCAGTCCGGCCAGGTGCTGGTGGCGGGCGGCACAGTGACCGGGGACAGCGCCGCGGGCCGTGTCAGCGTATCGGCCAACAGTGGCGGCGTGCAGATGGCCATCCAGGCCAATCACAACCAGGGCAACAGCCTGCAACAGATCGGCGCGGGGAATGTGCTGCAGGGCACGGTATTGACCGGCGATAGCAACCTTGTCAGAAACATCACCCAGATCAATGTCGTGATGAACAATAACGGGCTGAATAACGCCGCGTTGAACTGCAATCTGGATCAACTCAAAGGCCTACGCACGCTCGGTTATTGAACTACGCTGACCCTCGACACTTACGCATTAGAAAAGGACGGCTTATTTCATGCATCGATCGTTATCGCTACGTGCGGTGGTTTGTTTGAGTACGCTCTTGCCCGCATCCGTGCTGTATGCCGCGCCAGACGCTGACATCGAAACCCTGAAGAAGGAACTCCTGGAACTCAAGCAACGCTACGACGTGCAGCAAAAAGCCTTGGCCGTGCTGGAGCAGCGTGTGCGCCAGGTCGAGGACCAACCGGCAACGCCCGCCCCCAGACGCCTGGCCAAATCACCGGCTGACTTCAAGAACGGCGCTAACACTGTCGCGGCTAGTGGTACGGGCGCAGCCGCGGCATCCGGTGGCGCTGGCGGGGGTGGCAGCTCCTACGGCCAGTCCCTCAAGGACGACTCGGCCCCTGCGCAAAGTGTGAGCAACCTGTACAACGAGGCCAGCGGCTTTTTCGGCAATGGCAAGTTCAGCGTGGAAACCGGCATCACCTATGCCCGTTATGACGCGCGCCAGTTGACGCTCAATGGTTTCCTGGCGCTGGACTCGATTTTTCTCGGCAACATCAACCTGGACCGGATCAAATCCGACAGCTGGACCCTGGACCTTACCGGGCGCTACAACGTCGACAACCGCTGGCAGTTCGACCTGAACGTGCCGGTGGTGTACCGCGAGTCCACCTACCAGTCGGGCGGCGCCGGCAACGACGCCACCGCCACCTCCGAAGGTTCCGTGACCCGTGACCCGACCATCGGCGATGTCAACTTTGGCGTGGCGTACAAGTTCCTCGACGAAACCTCGACCTTGCCGGACGCGGTGGTATCCGTGCGCGTCAAGGCACCGACGGGCAAGGAGCCTTTTGGTATCAAACTGGTCCAGCAACCGAACAACGACAACCTCTACGTGCCCGAAAGCCTGCCCACGGGCAACGGGGTCTGGTCGGTCACACCGGGCATTTCCCTGGTCAAGACCTTCGACCCGGCCGTGCTGTTCGGTTCGTTGTCGTACACCCACAACTTTGAAGACTCGTTCGATGACATCAGCAGTCAAGTCAATCAGAAGGTGGGAGGCAAGGTGCGCCTGGGCGACAGCTTCCAATTCGGGGTCGGCGTCGCCTTTGCCCTGAACGAGAAGATGAGCATGTCGTTCTCGGTTTCCGACCTGGTGCAGCGCAAGAGCAAACTCAAGCCGGATGGCGGCGACTGGCAATCGGTGGTGTCCAGCGATGCCAACGCGGGCTACTTCAACGTGGGTATGACGATTGCCGCCTCGGATAACCTGACCATCGTGCCGAACCTGGCGATTGGGATGACCGATGATGCACCGGACTTTACGTTCAGCCTGAAATTCCCGTATTACTTCTGATTGGTTTGCCTGCGGGCGGTATGTCAGTTGCTGCATCGGTGACTGCACTCCCGCCCTCGCAGGCAAGCCAGCTCCCACATTGGCCCTGTATTGCCCACAGAATCAACGCCTGGCACAGATCACCTGTGGGAGCGGGCTTGCCCGCGAAGGCGGTGTGTCAGTCACTGAATCTCTAACTGAACCACCGCTTTCCCAGGCAAGCCAGCTCCCACATTGGCCCTGTATTGCCCACAGAATCAACGCCTGGCACAGATCACCTGTAGGAGCGGGCTTGCCCGCGAAAGCGGAGTGTCAGTCACTGAATCTCTAGCTGAACCACCGCCTTCGCAGGCAAGCCAGTTCCCACATTAGGTTTACCCGCCCTAGCGGATCTGGTGTTTGTGCAGCAACCGGTAGAACGTCGGCCGGGAAATCCCCAGCACGCGGGCCGCGACACTGAGGTTGTCGCTGTGCCGGTTGAGCACATCGCACAGCGCCTGACGTTCGGCACGGTGCTTGTAGTCTTCCAATGTCGCCATCGGCGCCGAAATGACTTGCTGGCCTTGCAGCCCCAGGTCAACCGCTTCGATCTGCCGCCCTTCGGCCAGCACCAGGCCGCGCCGCACGCGGTTGGCCAGTTCACGCACATTGCCCGGCCACGGGTGTTGCCCCATCGCCACCAAAGCCTCTTCGCTGAAACTGCGCGGGCGCCGTCCGGTTTCCTGGCTGTAGAAACGTGAAAAGTGGTTGGCCAGCATCGCCACGTCGCCATGGCGTTCGCGCAACGGCGCGGTGACCACTTGCAGCACATTCAGGCGGTAATACAGGTCTTCGCGAAAAGCGCCCTTCTCCACCGCGGCCTCGAGGTTGACGTGGGTGGCAGCCAACACGCGTACATCCACCGGGATCGGCTGGCTGCCGCCAACGCGTTCGATGTGTTTTTCCTGAAGAAAGCGCAACAGGTTGGCTTGCAGCTCCATCGGCAGATCGCCAATTTCATCGAGGAACAGGGTGCCGCCGTTGGCCGCTTCAATACGTCCGATCTTGCGCTGGTGGGCGCCGGTGAACGCGCCTTTTTCGTGGCCGAACAACTCGGACTGGATCAGGTGTTCAGGGATGGCGCCGCAATTGATCGCGACAAACGGCTTGGCGTGCCGCTGGGATTGGCGGTGCAAAGTCTTGGCCACTAACTCTTTGCCCGTACCGCTGTCACCGCGGATCAACACCGGGGACTCAGTAGGCGCCAACTTGGACAACAATTTGCGCAACTCTCGGATGGGACGGCTTTCGCCCAGCAATTCATGGGGCTCATCCACCGGGGCGTAGCCCTTGCCACGCAGGCGCGCCATGCCGAACGCACGGCCCAGGGTCACCTGCACCCGGGATACATCGAAGGGCAAGGTGTGAAAGTCGAAAAACCATTCGCAGACAAAATCGCCGACGTTCTGCAAACGCAGTACATCCTGGCTGAGCACGGCGATCCACTCGGTGCCGCTGCGACCAATCAACTCCTTGACCGCTTCAGGGCGTTCCAAGTGATCGCGTTGCAAACGCAGCAGGCCCACATCGCAGGAGCGCTCACCTACCGCCTCCAAGGCACAGCTGTCCACTTCCCAGCCGGCGGTGCGTAAGCCGGGTAATAACCCGTGGCAATCGTCACAGGGGTCGACCACCAGTAAGCGGCGTTGGGCGGGTGTCGCAACCATGACTGTTCCTTGGCGCCAATATTGTTAAAGTTATTTAGAAACAACAGTTTGTGTCGACTGTTGGTAACCCTAGCAAGATCTTGACGCTTACCTTGTACCCTTTCGCTATAAGCGTGGGCAAAAAGCCATGCCTGTTTCGTAGCGCGCCAGAAGTTGCTCGCCAGTCAAAGGTTTATTGCGCTTTCAAAACAGCCGCTTACATGACGTCAATCAGGGAACGTTAAAATTTCTTGCCCTAGCATGTGACCCGCACCCCACCATCGTGCATCAGTACAAGTAACCCACCGCACGGTCCGCCCAACCGCCGGTACTCACTTGAATGGGCATACAGAGAGAAGACCCAAATGAACGCTCCGCTGCGCATCAACGAAGCTCTTTTGATTGCAGACCGTGCCTTCCAGCCTTTTCAATGCGTGGCCTGGCACGATGGCGTTGGCGCCCTCAGCCTGAGCGTCATCGACCGCACCAACACCCGCATCGGCAGCAAACAGTTGCCGTCGACTGCCTATACCGACCCGGCCCAACTTGAAAACCTGCTATTGCAGGCCCGTGCCGAGCTCGATAAAGATGGCCACCAGTTGCAACACTGGGCGATGCCAAAGTAATGCAATGCAGCAACTTCCAGCCCAAGTAAAACTTGAGCTGGAAGTTGTACAGTCATACTTGCACGCTTAACGTGCGGCGAGAATAAAGCGTTCGAACGCCTCGGCAGCGCCGTCCTCGACATTGCTGCCGGTCACCACATTGGCCTGGCGCTTGACGGTTTCTTCGGCCTGGCCCATGGCGATCGACAACCCCGCCACATGAAACATCGCCGGGTCATTGCCACCGTCTCCAATCGCAGCCGTTTGTGCAAGCGGTACGCCCAGGTGTTCAGCCAGGGTTTTCAAGGCTTCGCCTTTGTTGGCCAGCATCGCGGTCACGTCCAGATACACCGGCTGCGAACGCGACACCTGGGCCAACCCCTGCACTTTCGGCTGCAATTGCGCTTCCAGCTCCACCAACAACTGGGTGTTGTTGCTGGCGGCGACGATCTTGTCGACCCTGTCCAGGTAAGGCTCGAAACTCTCCACCACTACCGGCCCATAGCCCAAGCCATCGGCTTCGCGCTGCACCATGGGCCCGGGCGGATCACGGCGCAGCCAGTCGCCATAGGCAAACACCCAGACTTCCACGTCCGGCTCGGCGGAAAACAGCGCCAGGGTGATGAGTGCAGCTTCCGCCGGCAGATGATGAGCAACCAGGATGCTGCCATCCGGGTTGACCAACGTACCGCCATTAAAGCCAGCCACCGGCACATCGATGCCAAAGGTCTCGATCAAATGCCGCATGGCCTTGGGCGGACGCCCGCTGGCCAGGCTGAAAATCACCCCAGCCTCGCGCATAGCGCGAATGGCATCGGCGGTGCGTTGGCTGAGGCTGTGGTCGGGATGCAATAGCGTCCCGTCCACATCACTGAGGACAAACCGGACGGGATGAATCGTCACGTCACTCATCCGAGGCTATGCCAGGCGCGGCCATCGCGGGCCAGCAAGGCATCGGCCGCCGCCGGGCCATCTTCACCGGCCTTGTAGGCCTGGATACCATCATCTTGCTTCCACGCATCCAGGAACGGCTGCACCGCACGCCAACCGTTCTCGATGTTGTCGGCGCGCTGGAACAGGGTCTGATCGCCGGTCATGCAGTCGTAGATCAGGGTTTCGTAACCCGTCGACGGCTGCATCTCGAAGAAGTCCTTGTAGTCAAAGCCCAATTCGATATTGGCCATCTCCAGGGTCGGCCCAGGCTGCTTGGCCAACAGGTCGAACCACATGCCTTCGTTAGGCTGGATCTGGATTTTCAGGTAAGTGGGCTTGAGTTCATCGACTTCGGTATCGCGAAATTGTGCATAAGGCGCCTGCTTGAAGCAGATCACGATCTCGGTGTCGCGGATGCTCATGCGCTTGCCGGTACGCAGGTAAAACGGCACACCGACCCAACGCCAGTTATCAATCATCACTTTTAGCGCGACGAACGTCTCGGTGCTGCTGTCCGGCGCGACGTTGGCTTCTTCGCGATAGCCGGGCAATGGCTTGCCGGCGATTTCTCCGGCGGTGTATTGGCCGCGCACGGAGTTGGCCCGCGCATCTTCCAGCGACCAGGGGCGGATCGCACCGACCACTTTGGCCTTCTCACCCCTAACCGCGTCGGCACCAAAGGCTGCCGGCGGCTCCATGGCGACCATTGCCAGCAGTTGGAACAGATGGTTGGGCACCATGTCCCGCAGTGTGCCGGTCTTCTCGAAGAAGTTGCCCCGGGTTTCAACGCCGACGGTTTCAGCGGCAGTAATTTGCACGTGATCGATGTAGTGGTTGTTCCAGAACGCTTCGAACAGCACGTTGGAGAAACGGCTGACCAGGATGTTCTGCACCGTCTCCTTGCCCAGGTAATGGTCAATGCGGTAGATCTGCTTCTCGCTCATCACTTTGAGCAGGCAGGCGTTGAGCGCCTCGGCGGTGGCCAGGTCGGAGCCGAACGGCTTCTCGATAACCACGCGCCGAAAGCCCTCGTCCGTTTCATTCAACAAACCGGCACTGCCCAGGCGCTGCACCACTTCACTGAAGAAGCGCGGTGCAGTGGCGAGATAGAACACCGCATTGCCGGTGCCGCTGTCAGCGATCTTGCTGGCGATATCGGCATAGGTGCTGTCGTCGAGGAAATCGCCCTCGACGTAGCTGATGCCCTTGGCCAGTTGCGCCCACAACGCGGGGTCGAGGGCGTTCTCGGCATTGCCCCTGACTTTGCTGGAGGCTTCGGTACGAATGAAGTCCTCGAGTTTCTTGGCAAAGTCCGCATCGCTGATGGCGTTGTGATCAACGCCGACGATACGCAGGCCATCACCGAGCAACCCGTCACGGCTGAGGTTGTACAGCGCCGGCATGAGCAAGCGCTTGACCAGGTCGCCATGGGCGCCAAACAGAAACAATGTGGTGGGTGGAGCAGGTTCGGCCTTGGGTTTCTTGCCGTTGGCGGTCATTTTTTGGAAGTCTCCACATGGCCGCCAAAGCCGAAGCGCATGGCAGACAGCATTTTGTCACCGTAGGTGCTCTGCTGGCGGGAACGGAAACGCGCGAACAGCGAGGTCGACAACACCGGAACCGGCACCGCCTGCTCCATGGCTGCTTCGATGGTCCAACGGCCTTCACCGCTGTCGGCCACGGAGCCCGAGTAGCCGTCGAGTTTCGGGTCGGTGGCCAGGGCGTCGGCGGTCAGGTCCAACAGCCAGGACGACACCACGCTGCCACGACGCCAGACTTCGGCGATGTCGCCAACGTTGAGGTCAAAGCGCTGGTCTTCCGGCAGGTTTTCCGAGTTCTTGGTCTTGAGGATGTCAAAACCTTCGGCAAACGCCTGCATCATCCCGTACTCGATGCCGTTGTGGATCATCTTGACGAAGTGCCCGGAACCCGCTGGGCCGGCGTGAATGTAGCCCTGCTCGGCACGTGGGTCGGCAGAGGCCGAACGGTCCTTGGTGCGCGGAATGTTACCCAGGCCCGGCGCGAGGCTTTTGAAGATCGGGTCGAGGCGATTCACGGTCTCGGTGTCGCCACCGATCATCATGCAATAGCCACGCTCCAGGCCCCAGACGCCGCCCGAGGTGCCCACGTCCACATAGTGCAGGCCCTTTTCAGCCAGGGCCTTGCCGCGACGCACGTCGTCCTTGTAGTTGGTGTTGCCGCCGTCGATGATCACATCGCCGTCTTCCAGCAGTTCGCTCAGTGCGTTGATAGTGTCTTCGGTGGGCGCGCCCGCCGGCAACATGACCCAGACAGCACGGGGCTTTTGCAGGCCGGCCACCAGCGCTTTCAAGTCGGCGACGCCGGTGGCGCCCTCCTCGCTCAAGGCTTTGACGAAGGCTTCGTTACGGTCGTATACAACGGTGGTATGCCCATTGAGCATCAGGCGCCGCGCAATGTTACCGCCCATGCGGCCTAGTCCGATAATCCCCAGTTGCATGTGCTGATGCTCCTAACTTCTAAAAAATGTGTGACATAGTTTATAGCGCAATGAGGCTAATGAGGGTTAGTCCAGAGCGGATCCGTGTAGTTTCATGGCAAAAAAGTTGCCATCGTTTCACCATCACCCCGGCAAAAGTCACAAGACCACCAAAAATAAAAAAGTTCCCTTGCTGCGAAAAAGAATTCAAACTTGCTTCCGACTGTTGCCAGAAACCTGTTTTGGCACCGCGATCTACCGGCTATTTGCGAGGTAAGCAATGAGCACAGCACAGATGACCCGTCCGCCACAGACCCTCTACGTCACCCTCCGTCGCGATGAACTGCGCCAGTTGAAAGACGAGCGCGATCAGTTGCAACAGGAAGTCCTGCGCCTGCGCTTGCACCTTCAAGCCCATCTCGATCAGCCGTCGGATGCCAAGCCAGCCCTGTGCTGATGCCCGTGCCGAACGCGTTGTAAGGCAATACCTACAGAAAACTCACAAAGTTTTCACATTCCCCTCTTGATACTCCCGTTCCGCGATGCCGCTCACTTCCTGGGCGGCCCGATGTTGCGCGCCTGCGCGCGACAATCTTTTTCTGATGGGGCGCTGGATGGCGATGTTCAAACGCAGCACGACGACTGCGAAAGGCTTTGATTGGGCCGGCTTTGGCTGGTTATTCCTGTTTTTCTGGTATTTCTCGGGTATTACCCAACTTCTTATCCAACTGACCGGCACCTCCGGCTTCAGTGGCTTCCGCCAGGCCTTCTTCATGAGTGCGCTGTGGCTGGCGCCGATGCTGCTGTTCCCGCGTCGTACGCGCCTGCTCGCCGCCTTGATCGGCGTGGTGCTGTGGGCTTGCTCCATGGCGAGCCTGGGTTATTTCTTCATTTACCAGCAGGAATTCTCCCAGAGCGTCATCTTCATCATGTTCGAGTCGAACATCTCTGAAGCCGGCGAATACGCCACCCAATACTTTGCCTGGTGGATCGTGCTGGCGTTCATTGCCCACACCGCCTTCGCCATCTTCCTGTGGACGCGCTTGCGCCCGGTGTATCTGCCTCGCGGCCAGTCCATCGTGGCAGCCATTGCCATCGTCCTGGCGGTGGTGGGCTACCCACTGGTCAAGCAGATCGCCACCAGCGAAACCATGGAATTGGCCATCGATCGTTTCGAAACCCGCATCGAGCCTGCCGTGCCTTGGCAGATGATCGTCGCCTATCGTCGCTACACCGAGCAGTTGGACAACATGCAAGGCATGCTCACCAGTGCAAGCAAGATCCCGCCCTTGAACAACCTCAAGGACAGCATGGCCGGCCAGCCGTCCACACTTGTCTTGGTCATCGGCGAGTCGACCAACCGCCAGCGCATGAGCCTCTACGGCTACCCGCGCAACACCACGCCGGAGCTGGACAAGCTGCGCGACCAACTGGCCGTGTTCGATAACGTCATCACCCCGCGCCCCTACACCATTGAAGCGCTGCAACAGGTGCTGACCTTCGCTGACGAAGAAAACCCGGACCTGTACCTCAAGACACCGTCGATTGTCAGCGTGATGAAACAGGCTGGCTACAAGACCTTCTGGATCACCAACCAGCAGACCATGACCAAACGCAACACCATGCTCACGACCTTTTCCGAACAGGCCGACGAGCAGGTGTACCTGAACAACAACCGCAACCAGAACGCCCGTCAGTACGACGGCGATGTACTGGCGCCGTTTTCCAAGGCCCTGGCCGATACCGCCGAACGCAAGTTCATCGTGGTGCACCTGCTGGGCACCCACATGAGCTACCAGTACCGCTACCCGCAGACCTTCGACAAGTTCACCGACCGCCAGGGCGTGCCGGCGGGTGTCAGCGATGCGCAGTTGCCGACCTATAACAGCTATGACAACGCGGTGCTGTACAACGACTTCGTAGTCTCCAGCCTGATCAAGGACTACGCAAAGACCGACCCCAACGGCTTTTTGCTGTACCTCTCGGACCACGGCGAAGACGTGTTCGACTCGGCCGGCCACGACACTTTGGGCCGTAACGAAGGCAAGCCGACCGCGCCGATGTACACCATCCCGTTCATGGCCTACGCCTCGCCAAAATGGCGCGAAAGTCACGACTGGAGCTTCGCCGGCGACTTGCAGCGGCCTTACAGCAGTTCGCAGTTGATCCACACCTGGGCCGACATGGCAGGCTTGAGTTTCGATGAGCTGGACCACAGCAAGAGCCTGGTGAGCGACAGCTTCAAGCCACGCCCCCTGTTGATCGGCAACCCTTACGAGACCAAGCAGAAGGCACTGATCGACTTCAGCCTGATCAAGCCCAAGAAGGCCGACGGCGCCGAAGTGGTGGCCAAGTAAGCCAGGGCCTTGTAACAGAAAGATAACAATCATTCTCGTTTGAGCCTAAAGTTCCGCAGTTCCTTTCGTCTTTGAACCAAGCCCTCCCCGCCTGGGGAGGTATCAAAGACGACAAGGAGTCTGCAGCGATGTTTGCGCCCTTCACCCGTTCCATGACCTTCACCCTCGGCCTGTTCAGCCTGGCGCTGAGCCCGGATTCGCGGGCCGACCCCGCCCCCGATACAGCCCCCGCCAAAGCCCTGGAACTGGGCGCGACCACCATCAGCGCCGACGGCCTGGGCGCCACCACCGAGCACACCGGCGCCTACACTACTGGCTCGATGAGCACCGCCACGCGGCTGAACCTCTCCGTCAAGGAAACCCCGCAATCGATCTCGGTGATCACACGCCAGCAGATGGACGACTTCAATCTCAATACCCTGACGGATGTGTTGCGCCAGACCACGGGCGTCAACGTTCAGCATTACGACTCCGATCGTGTCTACTACTCCGCCCGAGGCTATGGCATCAGCAACTTCCAGGTTGACGGGATGCTCAACACTTTCGGCTACATGAAGACCGACGCCGACACCATCATCTACGACCGCATCGAAGTAGTGCGCGGCGCGACGGGCCTGACCACGGGCGCAGGCGACCCTTCGGCCACCGTCAACATGGTGCGCAAGCGCCCTACCGCCCAGTGGCAGGCCAAGACCGGCATCAGTGGCGCCAGCCATGACAACTACTACAGCTACGTTGACGTGGGCGGCCCGCTGGCGTTCGACGGCAAACTGCGCGGGCGTAGCGTGCTGGCTTACCGCGACAGCAAGTCTTTTCGTGACAACTATGGGCTGCAGCGGGCGGTGGGCTACGGCATTCTCGAGGCTGACCTTTCCGACGATACCGTGCTGGCCGCAGGCTTTGATTACCAGGACAAACAGGTGCAAGGCACGTCTTGGGGCACCGTGCCCTACTGGAACAGCCAGGGCGGCAAGGCCAGGCTACCCCGCTCCACCAACATGGCGGCGCACTGGAGTTCCTGGCCGCTGACCGACAAGACCACCTTCGCCACCCTCGACCATCGGCTCGGCGGCGACTGGCACCTGAAGGCCGCCTATACCCATCGCCAGAGCGACACCGATGGCAAGGTGTATTACGGCGGCGCCGGTTTCCCCAACCCCGACCGCAGCGGCATGACGGCTTGGGCCAGCCATATGCGCGGCACTTCGCGCATGGAGGCCATCGACCTCAACCTGGCCGGCAGCTACACGCTGCTGGGCCGCGAACACGCGCTGATGATGGGCTATGGCGAAGCCGCACAACGGGATGTCTCGCCCTTCATGCGCAGCGACCTGCCAGCCAGCTACTACCCCATTCAGGACTGGAAGCATATGGGCGGCATCAGCAAGTTCACCGACCAGGTGACCGATCTGAAAGGCGAGCACAGCAAGAAACAACAGAAAGCCGGTTACCTGGCCACAAGGCTGAGCCTCACGGACCGCTTGCACGCCGTACTGGGCAGCCGTTACGGCAGTTGGGAGCTGGAAAGCGCAGAGCCCAAATACGATGCCAACGACCAACTGACCGCTTCGGGCAAAACCAGCCAGACCCACAATGATATGTGGACGCCCTACGCCGGCCTGCTCTACGACATCACGCCGCAGTACACCGTCTACGCCAGCTATACCGACATCTTCAAACCCCAGGACTACCGTGATGCCAACAAGAAGTACCTGGAGCCCGTGGTCGGCAGTAACTACGAAGTGGGCCTCAAGGGCAGTGTGCTGAACGAGCGTTTGAACCTGGCCGCCGCGTACTTCTGGAGTACCCAGGACAACGTCGCCGAGCGGGATGACTCAGTCCCGCCCAACCCAGTCACGGGAGAGGAGTACTACAAATCCGGCGGCAAAGGTAACAAGGTCAACGGCTTCGAGCTGGAAGCCGCCGGTGAAATCACGCCGGACTGGAACCTGTCCGCCGGCTACACCTACACCCATTCGGTCAATGGCTCTGACAAACGCAACAACACCAGCCAACCCTTGAACCTGGTGAAGATCTCCAGCGCCTATCGCCTGCCGGGCGCCTGGCGCAAACTGACGGTGGGCGGCGCCGTGAACTGGCAGAGCGAAACCTACGACTTCAGCAACCGCCCGACCGGGCAGCGCAACAGCGAAGGCCGGCCAATAACCACACGGGCGAAAATCACGCAACAGGGCTACACCGTGGTCAACCTGATGTCGCGCTACCAATTCGACGAACAGGTTTCGGCGTCGGTCAACGTGAATAATCTCTTTGATAAGAAATATTACGAGCGCGTTGGTTTTTATAACGGGGTGTATTGGGGCGAGCCGCGTTCCGTCACGCTGGCGTTGGATTGGAAGTTATAGCCTCGCACGTGGAAGTTAACAAAACTGTTAACTTCAACGGCCTCTCCCGTTAATTCCCACTTAATAAGATAACGCCATAGTCGCTCCATGATCTGATCACGAAGCGACCAGACACCTATCACTTTAATGGGAATACAACTATGAAACTCTCGACCTTGATGCTGGCCAGCCTGATGACCCTGACCTCTGCCGCTGCCTTTGCAGAGGGCGGCGCAGAGCGCTCCAAGGAGTTCTACAACAACTTCAGCTTCATTCAGGAAAAAACCCACGGCAAGGCTGAGCAACAAGTTGCCAGCGCCGATGGCAAGTCGGTCAAGGCCGACACGGTTGAACAGGCGCAACCGAACAGCTGAGTTAATGCTTACTTAATCCGTAGCACCCTGCGCCATTCTGCTCCGTTGGCAAAGGTTTATTGGGCGCCATTTAATGGCGCCTTTTTTTTGCCGGTTATTTATTACAACGGTTTATTCCAGAACAACATCCGCCCATGGGCCGGATCAAACACTGAGTCGTCAAAACCAAACTTGCGGTACGCCGCCTGCGCCAGAGTATTGCCTTCCAGCACTTCGAGGGTAATCTTGCAGCAACCGCGCTGCCGGGCGATTTCCTCGACCTTTTGCAGCATCTTCTGACTCAACCCCAACCCCCGAAACTGCTCTTTCACCACCACATCATGGACGTTGACCAAGGGCCGGCAGGCGAAGGTCGAAAAGCCCTCGAAACAATTGACCAATCCCGCTGGCTCCCCCCCGACGAACGCCAGCACACTGAACGCGTGTGGGCGCTTGGCCAGTTCGGCTGGCAACTGCTGCAAGAGATCGGCTGGCAGGCTGTGGCCGCCGCCCATCGGATCTTCAGCGTAATGGTTGAGCAACAGGCCAATGGCGTCGGCGTGCACGGCGTTGGTATAGCTGGCTTGCAGCACCAGGATGTCTGGGGTGTCCATTTCCTTCCTCGATAGCGACAACCAGGGAATCGTTTCCCTTTGAGAGCTGCGATTGTAAGCGTGGAGTCGGCAGTAGATGAAGGAGATAAGCGACAAATCGCTGACAGAAAATGCGAAGGTTGCGCGCATCAAAGCGTGCAAAGAGCTTTGGAGCGGCGATTTTTCCTAGGTGGCGAAGCGTTCCAACTGCATCTCTTGCAGACGGCTCAGGGTGCGGCGGAAAGGAAACTCCAGGTAGCCTTCGGTGTACAGGCTGTGCAACGGCACCTCGGCGTCGATAAAGAGTGGCACTTTGCGGTCGTAGCATTCGTCCACTAACGCGATAAAACGCCGTACGCTGTCGTCATGCACCGACAACTGTGGCAACTCTCGATCCCCGGCTACTACGCGCTCGGCGCTGTCCTCAGTGCCACGCGCAATCCGGCCCGGGCGTTTCTGTGCACTGAGGTTGGGGACGTTTCCTAGCAGGATGGCGTGGAAGCGATCACATAACAGCATGAAATCCATCGCGGCCAGGGGCTGCTCACACAGGTCGGCATAGCGACACCAAAGCACGGTGTCACTGGCCTGCACCGTCATGATGGTGCGGTACCCTACGCTTACCACCCCGCTGGTCACGGTTTGGCCTTGGCTCAACTGTCGGAACACCGCCGCCAGTGCCTCGGGCTGATTCACCCAATAGCGCTGCATGCCCACGCCGGGATGCAAGCGATGATCTTCGCCACCGTCCACGGCCACCACCTGCATATGCTGCTTGAGCGCGTCGATACCCGGCAGGAAACGCTCACGGTTGAAGCCACCGGCATACAACTGGTCGGGCGGCTGGTTGGACGTGCACACCATCACCACACCCTCTTCGAACATCACTTGGAACAGGCGGCCGAGAATGATCGCGTCACCGATATCATTCACAAACAATTCATCGAAGCACAGCACGCGCACCGCCTGGCTCAGCTCCCTGGCCAACGCCTGCAAGGGGTCCTGGGTCCCCGTGAGCTGGAATAAGCGCTGGTGCACCCACGCCATGAAGTGGTGAAAATGCTGGCGCCGCGCAGGCACGCGCAAGCTTTGGTAGAACTGGTCCATCAACCAGGTCTTGCCACGCCCCACCGGCCCCCAGAGGTAAACGCCGGCAATCGACGAACGCCCTTGATGCAAGGCCTCGTGACAGGTTTGCAAGGCTTGTACCGCCCGGCGCTGGGCGTCGTCGGCGACGAAACCTGGCTGGGCGATGGCATGTTGGTAAGCGGCGAGAGGCGAGTCGAAAGTCATGCTTGCCAGTATGACGGACGCAGAGCTGTCCAGGCGCGAAATCTTGGCCTGTTTGCCTGAGGCGAGGATGAGTATTTGCACAACGCTATAGCGGTAGACGGTAACCACGATGCGAAGCGAGCCGCTCTTGATCTTGCTCTTGATCTGCTTTTGATCTTAAGCGCCCCGTTAAACCACGCTGGCCGGAATTCGACAGGGATTTGGGGGGTAAACCGGCAGGGATGCCGGTT
>NZ_JBQEQE010000017.1:0-135635 GCF_052046095.1 Pseudomonas sp. 22072 | reverse complement strand
AGAGTAGGTCATCGTCAAGATTAAATTCCGAAACCCCAATTGCGAAAGCAGTTGGGGTTTTGTTTTGGGCGCTCGAAAATTCCGGCGCTTTCAGCAACATTAAATAAGCTGCCGTTGAGGGAATTCGATACAAAGTGTTTCTGCATTTTTGCTATGGTGCAGCACATTTTCACAAGGATTGATCTTTATCCGCAGGATGCGGCGTCGACCTTTTCCAACGAGATGCTGTAGAAATGCCTGAACCAATACCTATCAAAGATCACGAAAAAGAAAACCGTTTGGTCAACAAACGTTTGTTTGCCTGCGCATTGCTGGTAATTGGGATCACGTGCGCCTTGGTGGGGCGTATGTATTTTTTGCAAGTCGTGCAGTACGACTACCACTCAACAATTTCGGAAAACAACCGGGTCCACGTACTGCCCATCACACCGACTCGCGGCTTGATCTATGACCGTAATGGTGTAGTCCTGGCCGACAACCGCCCGAGTTACAACTTGACCATCACCCGTGAGCGCACAGCCGACCTCAAGGGTGAACTGGACGAAATCGTCAATCTGCTGCATCTGCCAGCCGAAGACCGTGCGGTGTTTGATAAGGCGCTCAAGCAGGCCCGCCACCCGTTTGTTCCCGTCACGTTGTTCTACGAGTTGACCGAAGAGCAGATCGCCGTTTTGGCCGTCAACGAGTTCCGTCTACCTGGGGTGGACGTGGAACCACAATTCGTTCGCCACTACCCCCTGGGCGCGCACTTTGCCCATTCCATTGGCTACGTCGGTCGTATTAACGAAAAGGAATCCAAGACCCTTGATTCGGTGGAGTACCGCGGTACCCAATCTATCGGCAAAACCGGAATCGAGCGTTTTTACGAGTCTGAACTGCATGGCCATGTCGGTTATGAAGAGGTAGAGACCAACGCACAGGGCCGTGTGCTGCGCGTGCTCAAGCACACCGATCCGATCCCTGGCAAAAACATCGTCCTGAGCCTTGACGTCAAGCTACAGGAAGCTGCCGAAGAGGCCTTGGGTGACCGTCGTGGTTCGGTGGTCGCCCTGGACCCGCAGACCGGTGAAGTACTGGCTATGGTCAGTAAACCGAGTTTCGATCCGAACCTGTTTGTCACAGGCATTAGCTTCAAGGAGTACGCTGCGCTACACGACTCCATTGACCGACCGCTGTTCAACCGCGTGTTACGCGGGCTTTATGCGCCGGGCTCAACCATCAAGCCGGAAGTGGCCATCGCCGGTCTTGACAGTGGCGTTGTTACTCCACAAACCCGAGTGTTCGACCCGGGTTACTATCAGTTGCCAGACTTTGACCATAAATACCGCAACTGGAACCACAGTGGTGACGGCTGGGTGGACATGGACGCGGCCATCATGCGTTCCAACGACACTTACTTCTACGATCTGGCCCATAAACTCGGGATCGATCGCCTGCATGACTATCTGGCCGAGTTCGGCCTGGGTCAGAAAGTGTCCCTGGATATGTTCGAAGAGTCTGCCGGCTTAATGCCATCCCAGGCCTGGAAGCGTGCAACCCGACGCCAGCCGTGGTTCCCAGGCGAAACCGTGATCCTCGGCATTGGTCAAGGCTACATGCAAGTAACACCTCTGCAATTGGCCCAGGCCACTGCATTGATCGCCAACAAAGGCGTATGGAACCGACCGCACCTGGCCAAGACAATCAATGGTGTGCCACCGGTGGATGAGCACCCAATGCCCAACGTGATCCTCAAGGACCCGCGTGACTGGGAACAGGTCAACCATGGCATGCAATTGGTGATGCACGATCCCCGCGGTATCGCCCGAGCGGCAGCGCAAGGCGCGCAATACCGCATCGCCGGCAAGAGTGGTACCGCCCAGGTGGTGGCGATCAAGCAGGGTGAGCGCTACAACCGTAACAAGACGTTGGAGCGGCATCGCGATAACGCCTTGTTCGTCGGTTTCGCGCCGGCCGAACATCCGAAAATCGTGATTTCAGTCATGATCGAAAACGGTGAGGCCGGCGGCCGTGTAGCCGGGCCTGTGGTGCGACAGATCATGGATGCCTGGCTGCTCGACCAGGAAGGCCATCTCAAGCCGCAATATGCAGCGCCGGCCAAGGCGCCCGGCGATCCAAGGGTTTGACTCAAACCTCCCACTCATCCCAGCGTGCTACGCCGTCATAGGCCAGCCACGGTACTTCATGGGCCGTCCAGATATGCGAGGTGGGCCTGACGCCCGGATCATCATCCAGCGTCGCCACCCGCACGATCACGTGAGGCTGATGCCCACGTTCAGCGATCAGATGTGAGCCGCAGCGCGAGCAGAAATGTCTGAATTTGCCCGGTGAAGATTCAAATGACGACAGCAGCTCTTCACCCTGCGTCCAGCGAAAATGCTCACGCATCACCCCGGCCGTGGCAACAAATGCTGCCGCGTGTGCCTTGCGGCAGCTTTCGCAGTGGCAGTGGCTGATGGGCATGTCCAGGCTGTCCACTTGGTAGCGCACGCCTTTGCACAAGCAACTTCCATTCAGTGGGTCAGTCATAACCTATGGCCAGGCAAGGAGGGGGTCATCATCATCGCGCACAACGCAAGGTTGCGCATTGATTGATGTCGCCTACTGTTCAATGAAGGAGGTGACTTATGCACGTATTAGATCGCATCGAACGTAAAGTCCTGCTCAATGCGTCACGTAAACAGGTTTGGGAGGCTCTCACACAGGCCGAGCAATTTGGACACTGGTTCGGTATCGCGCTTAAGGGTAAAACTTTTGTGGCTGGGGAAACCATCGAAGCGCCGATTACCTATCCAGGTTATGAACATGTCGTATGGAAGGCCCGGATCGAACGTATCCTGCCCCAAACGCTGTTTTCCTTCTGGTGGCATCCTTTTGCAGTGGAAGAGGGCGTCGACTACGACAAAGAGGAGCCGACGCTGGTGGAGTTCACGATTGAAGATCGCGCTCCAGGCATTCTGTTGCGGGTCGTTGAGTCCGGTTTTGACAAGGTGCCCGAAGCGCGGCGTCAGAAAGCCTTCAAAATGAACTCCCGTGGCTGGGATGAGCAAATGGGCAATATCGAAAATTATCTGAGCAAGCCCCCAACAAGGTGATGGCGCACACCGGAGGGCAGTCTTCACTCCCCTAGGCAGACAGGCCGCTGACGGGCTCACAAAGTACGTTCAGCTCGATGCCTTTTCTTGATTTGCTGGCCTTCATGCACACAGCGGTCGGTGGTGGCGTTTGCACGGATGCCGAGTAGAATCACGCACTGAAAGCGATTCCTGAGGTGCGGTACGGTGGATTTACAGCAGGGTTTTGTCCTGACCCGGCATTGGCGCGATACCCCGGCGGGCACCGAGGTCAGCTTCTGGCTGGCCACCGATCAAGGACCACGGTGCATTCGCCTACCCGTGCAGACCTCGGTGGTTTTCATCCCAGAGGCCTATCGCAAGCCACTCGATTGGCTGCTCAAGGGGGAGCGCGATCTCGAGTTGCGCCCCTTGCAGCTATGCGACTTTCATCACCGCCCGGTTCTGGGCCTCTATGCGCGCCAGCACCGCCAGTTGATGGATATCGAGAAGCGCCTGCGTGCTGCCGGGGTCGATGTCTACGAAGGTGACGTGCGCCCTCCGGAGCGCTACATGATGGAGCGTTTTATCACCGCTCCCGTCTGGTTCGGTGGCACCGCTTATTCAAGCGGCACCTTGCTCGACGCGCAAATGAAGCCTGCCCCCGACTACCGTCCTCCCTTGAAGCTGGTGTCCCTGGACATCGAGACCACCGCCCAGGGCGATCTTTACTCCATCGCTCTTGAAGGCTGTGGCGAACGCCAGGTGTACATGCTCGGCCCGCCGAACAAAACCGAAGCCGTGGATTTCAAGCTCGACTATTGCGACACCCGCGCTCAACTGATCGAACACCTCAACCAATGGCTGGCCACTTTTGACCCCGACGCGATCATCGGCTGGAACGTGGTGCAGTTCGACCTGCGCGTACTCCACGAACACGCCCAACGCCTGAACGTGCCGCTGTTGCTGGGACGTGGCGGGGAATCAATGGCCTGGCGCGAACACGGTAGCCGCAATCACTACTTTGCGGCGGCGGCAGGAAGACTGATCATCGACGGTATCGAAGCGCTGCGTTCGGCCACTTGGAGTTTTGAATCCTTCAGCCTGGAAAACGTTGCACAAACCCTGCTCGGCGAAGGCAAGGACATCTCCACGCCGTACCAGCGCATGGACGAAATCAACCGCATGTTTGCCGAGGACAAGCCTGCCCTCGCGCGCTACAACCTCAAGGACTGCGAACTGGTCACGCGGATTTTCGAGAAGACCGAGCTGCTCAAGTTCCTGCTGGAACGTGCCAGCGTCACCGGGTTGCCGGCCGACCGTAACGGCGGCTCCGTGGCCGCCTTCACCCACCTGTACATGCCGTTGATGCACCGCCAGGGTTTTGTAGCACCGAACCTGGGCGACAAACCGCCCCAAGCCAGCCCCGGCGGTTTTGTCATGGACTCGCGCCCAGGCCTCTATGAGTCGGTGCTGGTGCTGGACTACAAAAGCCTTTACCCGTCGATCATCCGCAGCTTCCTCATCGACCCGGTGGGCTTGATCGAAGGCCTCAAGCATCCCGACGACAGCGATTCGGTGGAAGGCTTTCGCGGAGCGCGCTTCTCCCGCACCCGGCATTGCCTGCCGTCCATCGTCACGCGGGTGTCCGAAGGCCGCGAAGAGGCCAAGCGCGAGCGCAATGCGCCGTTGTCCCAGGCACTGAAGATCATCATGAACGCCTTTTACGGTGTGCTCGGCTCCAGCGGCTGCCGGTTCTTCGACACCCGGCTGGCGTCCTCGATTACCCTGCGTGGGCATCAGATCATGCGCCAGACCCGCGCCCTGGTTGAGGCCCAAGGGTACGAGGTGATTTACGGCGACACCGACTCCACCTTCGTCTGGCTGGGCAGCGCGCACTCTGCGCAGGACGCCAATCGCATCGGCCTGGCGCTGGTGCAGCACGTCAACGACTGGTGGCGCGCGCACCTGAGCAACGAGTACGGCCTGCAAAGCGCCCTGGAACTGCAATACGAAACCCACTTCAGTCGCTTCCTGATGCCGACCATTCGTGGCGCCGAGGAGGGCAGCAAAAAGCGCTATGCCGGCCTGGTCGTGCGCGAAGATGGCAGCGAAGAAATGGTCTACAAAGGCCTGGAAACCGTGCGCAGCGACTGGTCGCCCCTGGCCCGGCAATTCCAGCAGGAACTCTACCAACGCATCTTCCATCGCCAACCCCATCAAGACTACATACGCGACTATGTGCGGCGTACCTTGAGCGGCGAATTCGATGAGTTGTTGATCTACCGCAAACGCCTGCGCCGGCCCTTGCACGACTACGAACGCAACGTCCCGCCCCACGTACGCGCCGCGCGCCTGGCAGACGAGTACAACGATCGCCTGGGCCGCCCGCGTCAGTACCAGCGGGGTGGCTGGATCAGCTACGTGATCAGTGTCAACGGCCCGGAACCGCTGGAAGTGCGGCGGGCACCCATCGACTACGAGCACTACGTCACGCGCCAATTGCAGCCCGTGGCTGACGCAATCCTGCCGTTCGTGAATGACGATTTCGGTACCCTGGTAGGCGGGCAGATGGGGCTATTCTAGGTACCCGACCACAGGCTCGATATTGCCCATCGCTCAGGAGGAAACGCCCATGTACACCCTTTATGGCACCGACGAATCCGGCTCCTGCATGATCGAAATTGCCCTGCAACGCTGCGCAGTGCCGTGGCATCGCGTGCAGGCCAGTTCCTGGCAGGACGGCGAGGGTAGCGACGCGCTTGCACGAATCAATCCACTCAAGCAGATCCCCACCCTGGTCGCTCCAAATGGCCAGGTACTGACCGAAAGCGCCGCGATCCTGATCCACCTGGGCCTGGAGTATCCCAAGGCCGAGTTGCTGGCTGGCGATCGTGCGCAGATCCTGCGTGGCTTGCTGTATATCGCCGCCAACTGCTATTCGGCGATCGGTATCATCGATTACCCGCAACGCTGGTTGGGCAATGCCGATGAGGCGCAGCAAGCGCAACTGGTCAGCGGCACACGGCGCTACCTGCACCAGGCTTGGGTCGTGTTTGCCGATCAGTTTGCCGGCCAGCTGTTTACCCCGAGCAACGCGCCGAATGCACTGGGCATCATGGCGGCAGCGGTGTCGCGTTGGGACGACGCGCGCGAGGTGCTCGGCAACCTGGCGCCGGGCTTTGCGCAGAGCCTGGAGCGGGTAGACGCTGACCCTGTCGTGGCCCCCGTTTTTGCCCGGCATTGGCCGCAGTGGAAGGTCTCGTAACCGGAAGAAACAATGACCGAGCCACTGTCCAAGCCCTTGCGTAGCGGGCTTCCTGACCTACTCTTCTCAGAGTGGTGTAGGAATCATCCTTGAATTTGGCTGTCGCAGACATGAAACTCAAGAACCCTGCATGGAATTCAAAGGAGGTGCGCATGCTCATCCGGTCGCTGACCCTGGCTACCTTGATGGCTTTTACGGGGCCGTTGTTGGCCGCTGATGATAATCCGCTCAAGCAGGAATTGGGCAAGACGCGCCCCCTGGTGGTCGTGGAGCTTGATGCTGGAAACCCGACACTGGCAACGCTGAAGAAACAACTGGAAGAGACTGCCACTAAGCAGGCCTTCGAAGAGCGCAGCATGGTGTTCTACACCGTGAAGTTCGGCAGCATTGGTGCCGAAGGGGAGAAGTTCGCCAAGGATCCCAAAGACAGCAAAAAGCTCACGCCGCCTGAAACCAACGCACTGATCCGTGCCCTCAAGCTCGGCGTCGGCAGCGGCACCAAAGTGATTCTGGTCGGCAAGGACGGCGAGAAGAAACTCGAAAAAACCGTGCCGCCGGACAGCCTCGACCTGAAGGAATTCTTCAGCGCCATCGACCAGATGCCGATGGCAGAAAAAGAAGCAGCTGCCGTGGCAGAACCTGAGCCTGCCGCGCCTGCTGCGCCGGCCAAGGGGGCCAAACCTGGCAAACCCGTCAGCAAGTCGGCGCCTCAGCAACTTGATGATTGAACTACATGGCCCATGTGGGAGCTGGCTTGTTGTGGCAAGCAAGCCCGCTTCCTCATTAGTCCTGTAGTGCTTTTACGGTTTAGGCGCTTTGCGCACCGGAAACGGAAAATAGAAAAACCGCAAGAACGCCACCCGCTTGATCACTTCCCCTATCAGCAACGGCACCAACAGTGCCACCACCAAACCTACACATGCCGCCATGAACGGATGCAGGCCCAGGCGCTCCATCAGGTCAAACGTCTTGTGCTGGATTTCGCCATGAAAGATCAACAGAATCAGGGTGGACTGGCCGATATAGGTCATCACTCGGGTGAGCAGCGCCGACACCATCAACACCCGCGCCAGCGCCCAGCAAATGTACACGCCGATCACTGCCAGCAGGCTGGTCCACAGCCAGTGGTCGTAGCGTCGCTGGGCCAAGTCCATGGTGTCGTGGCTGTAAATGAACACGGCGGCGAACAGCACCACCGAGATCAACAGGGTCAGCAACGAACCTTCATGCCGGCGCAGCCAATCGCGCAGCAGGTAGCCATAGATGAAGTAGGTGCTGCTGATCAGCGTGACGTCGAGGCTGAAGGGCAGGCCGGGCAGCGTCCAGGTGTGGTCACCGACGCTCACCGGTATCTGCCAGAACCATTGCAGCGTCCAGATGCCTAGCAACAGTTGCACGCCGATCAGCATGCAGGCGGCCACCAGGGGCAGCTTCAAGCGCTGGATCAGCCGCAGCATCAGCCAGCTGAATAGAATCGCCACCCAGAAGTGCGGCAAGAACCACAGCGCTTGCCATGGGATAGTGTCCACCGAGGCATACAGCACGCCGCCTATATCCGGCAGCAGCGGTTGCCCCCGCAGTACGTCACGTACGATCACGTACAGCAGCATGGTGAAAAAAAACGGCTTGAGCAGGCCATCGGCCTTGCGCACCGCCATCTCCACGAACGGTTGCTCGGGCTTGAAGAACACCCCTGACAGGAAAAAGAACAACGGCAGCACGAACGACGCCAGGATCGGGTACATCAAGTCCAGCGAGGTGGCGACGAACCAGCTGTGGCCATACACAATAATCAGGATACCAATGCCCTTGGCGATATCCATTTGAATCCAACGATGTTTCATCTAAGTCTTCCCGAACGATCATTCACGCCTTGCGCCACGGCCTAAGCCACAGCCCCATGCCCAGCAACACCAAAGCACCTGCCAGGGTACTCAACCCCAACTGCAGCCATACATCTTGCAACCCGAACAACACCAGCGCCGCCAGCCCCAGCATCAACGTGTCTAGCAGCCAGTGCCGCGCCCAAGGCAGTGCCGTGAGCAGCCCCTGGCGCTGCATCAGCAGCAGCGCGGTGCAGATCACCCCAGCCAACGCCGCCAACGGAATACCGGCCAGGCCAAATGCAAACGGCAGTACGCAGAGCAACAGCACGTTGACCAGGCTGCCCAATAATTCACAGCGCAGCGGCTGGCGCGTATCGCCCGCGGCATACGCATAGCGCGCCAGCAGGGCGTTCCACGCGCCAAACACCAAGGGCACGGCAAACCATGCCAGCAGCAGTGGCAGAGGCGAATCAACCGATTGCTTGGGCAGCAGCAACGCCACCAGACTGGGCGCCGCCGCCACCAGGCCGACGCCGGCCGGCAGCGTCAGCACACTGGCGGTTTCCAGGCCGCGCTTGAGCAGGGCCAGGCGTTCATCGCCCTGGCGGCGGCTCATCATGCCCAGCAGCACCTGGTTGAGGCTCATCAGCGCAATCAGTGGCAGGTTCATCAGCTTGCGGGCCAGGTTGACCCAGGTCACCGCGCCTTCCCCCAGCAGCGACGCCACCAGGCGTTCGATCAAAGCCAAGCCCTGGCTGGCGCCGTTGCTCAGTAACAGCGGGCCTATACGCTGGCCCAACTCCCGCAGGGGGGCAACCGCCAGCTGTATGCGCCACGGCCGCCAGCCCTGACGCCAAATCGACGGCAGCAACGCCAAAGGCATCAACAGGCTACCGGCGAGACAGGCCAAGGCGAGGCCATGGGGTTGACTGGCCGTGCCGGCCAACGCGAGATAGGCCACCGGCGGCAGGTTGAACAACAACGAGCCGAGCCCTGCCAGCACAAAACGCTCGCTGGCCTGCAAGGGAATACTGAACAGTGCATGCAGCATCAAGCCTGGCACGCACCAGGCCACGACCTGCAAATTGCTGGCGGCGAGGGCGGTGGCACTGGTCGCCAGCCCTGGGCCCAGTACCTGCACCAGCCAGGGGGCTGACAGCATCAGCAGCAGACTGACCAGCAGGGCAACCAACAGCAATGCCGGGAACAACACGGCCAGCCAATCGAGGCGCTCGCTGTCCTTGCGCTGCAAGTAGAGCGGCAACGCGGCGGCGCTCAACACGCCACCGGCCAGTGACATTCGCAGCGCCTCGGGCAAGAACAGTGCGATCAAGAACGCATCACTGCGCTCCCCCGCGCCCCAGGCCGCCACAAGTAACCATTCGCGTGCGAACCCCAGGCACAGGCCGAGCAGGGTCGCCAGGGTCAGCCATACGGCAGAACCGAGCATCAGGGGCGCGCGCCATCAAGCAGCGGCTTGCGAAAAACCACAGTCTTGACCTGTGGCAGGCGCGCTGGGAACAAGCGCCGTGCTTCCAGCACATTGATCCCCACCATCAGCCAGAACAGCGCGACCATCACGACGGCAAAACTGAAGTAGTGGTCAAATAACCCACTGACCAGCGCCGACAGAATTCCTGCCGTGCTGCCCAGCCACAGGGCATTGTCCTTGGTCAGGCGGATCGGGCCTTTTTCCGGCCTGGCTTCACGCCACCAACGCACCGTAACGGCTATAAAGAGCAGCATGCCGACGATGCCGGTCTTGTAGATAAAGTTCAGCCACAGGTTGGAGATCCCCAGCAAGTGTGTGCCCGGTACCGGAGGGTCAACCTTGAAGCCAATGCCGAACGGATACGCCACCATGGCCTGGGGGAACATGCGGTATTCATCAAAACGAACTTCGGTGCTGGCGTTGCTCGACGAAAAGATCGTCGCCAAGCGTTCCTGCAGCGGTGGATAGGCCATTACCAAGGCCACGGTCAACGCCGCGCCGATCATCAACAAGCGTCCGGTGTAAGGCACGCGGCGGGTGGCCATCCACATCAGTACCAGCGCCAGGCTGACCATCGCGCCACGGCTGCTGGCCAACAGCAACGCCGCCGCTCCCAGGCACGCCACGCCAAGGCCCAGCGCACGTTTGAAACCTTGTTCGGTCATGCCGTAACAGAACGCCAGGGGCAGCAACAGCGCCATGATCCCGCCGATGGCGTTCGGGTGCATCCACGGTGAACCCATGCGCGACGACATGGCTTCCAGGCCGAATTTCAACATGTCGAAGTTGCCGTAGTTGAGAAGGGCGAGAATCGGCGCAATCCCTGCCCCGGAGCGCGTGCGCACGAACACGGCGATCGACATCACCAGCATCGCCAGAGTGCCCAGCAGCAAGGCGATCACCAGGCTTTCGCGGCGTTTATAGTCCACCAGCAGCTTGGCGGCCAGGAACACCCCCGACAGGTTCAACAACCAGCGCAGCCAGTTGGCTACGCCGCTGCTTTCGGCGTGGATGCTCACCTGGCCAACGATAAACGGGAACACACTGAACAGCATCAACCACAGCAGCATCTGGTCGGTGGGCCGGCGTGCCAGGCGCGGTGCATCGGGCAGGCGCGACAGGAAGCTGTGCCACAGCACGGCGCCCCAGGTCAGCGCCAGGATGGCTTCGCTTACCGTGCTGCGGATGCCCAGGTTGAGGGTGGAGTAGGGCATGAAGGTCGCGACCAGGGCAAACAGCAACAAGCCCCAGAAGGGAAAGCGCAGGATGGTCACGGCTGCCGCAACACCCATTACAGCAAGAAAGGCCTTGGCCGGTGACAGCGCCAGGGCGGCTGCACCAAACAGCACGCCGAAGAGGATGGCGACGAGGCTTGCCAGGGAGAGTCTCATTTCAGTTCCTCGATCAGTTCGGCCAGGCGCCGACGATAGGCGTTTGGGTTGTAGCGTTCGGCCCATTGCTTGCGTTGTTCTGCAGAAGACTCGTCGCTGCGCTCGCCCAGGCTCAGCATCAGTTGCACCAACGCCGGGCCATCGGTCGGGGAAAACCGCGGCGCCGACGGCGGGGTGATTTCATCCAGCGAGGTACCGCTGGCCACGGCCACAGGTGTGCCGACGCTCAGCGCTTCAATCACCGGTAAACCAAACCCTTCCGCGTAGGAGGGCTGCCACACACGCGACGCCTGGCGGTACAACGCCTGCAGTTGGGCATCGGTGACACCACTGAGTGCGCGAATTCCCGGTAGCCCGCGCAGTGCTTCGGGCAAATGCTCAAGGCTGCCCACCAGCACCAATTCCGGTACAGCAGGTGATTGCTGCCGCGCCTGCTGCCAGGCCTTCACCAGAAAGGGTACGTTCTTGCGCAACTCGCGAGTGCCCACCAGTAGCCAAAAGGCTTCGGGTAAGTGGAGATCGGACAGGTCTGCTGCCGGCTCATTGAACCCATCCACCTGATTAGGCAGCACACGCACCTTGCCCGCCGCCTGGGGAAACAGGCGTACGGTTTCATCGGCACTGTATTGCGAGGGTGTCCACACGCGGTCGGCGCTGCGCACCGCATAGGCAATCGACAGCCGGTCGCTGGTCTTGTAGACCAGGGCCTTGAGGCGATTGGCGTGGTAGTTGTCCAAAGTGATCTGGAACAGGTCGTGCAGCAGTACCACAGTGCGCAGCCCCTTGGGCTTGGGTGGTAATGGCAAGCCCATATTGAAGGTGCTGATGTACAGGTCAATCTGTTGTTCGCGCAGGGCCCGGGGTAAAAAGCCGGCTTCGAAACGCAGGCGATTCTGTGGCTGATGCATCGCCGTCTTCGCGCAACCCCAGGTCGGGCAGTGGGCCTGCAAGCGTGTCTGGTCGCCCAGCGGGGCCACGGTAAACCGTTCCAATTCGATACCCGGCAAGGCACGCAAGGCGCTTTCCAGGGCATACACCTGGCGGCTGATACCCGATTGCGGCGAGGTGCCGACGGTGCGGTAATCCAGGCCTACACGCATACAGGCTCCTTTTGAGTGAGCGGCGACAGGCTGGCGTACACCTGCTCCAATTGGCTGGCGGCCACGCTCCAGTCATGGGCGCGCCGCACATAGGCGCGCCCGGCTTCGCCCATGGGCGCTGCGGCCGCGGGGAATTGCAGCAGGCGTACTACAGCATTCGCCAGGTCAGCGGCGGTTTGCCCTGCGAGGTAGTCCAAGCCGTCGACCAGGTCCAGGCCCGACACGCCCTGCTCGGTGCTGGCCAGGGGCAGGCCGGCCGCCAGCGCTTCCAGCACTTTGAGCTTGGAGCCGCCGCCATGGCGCAACGGTGCCAGGAACACTGAACAACTCGATTGCAGGCTCAGCAGGTTCGGCACGAAGCCTTGCCACTCAATGCGGGGGTCCTGCCAGCGCTCGCGCCAGCCTTCGGGCATGCCGAAACCGCACACGCTCATGCGCGCATCCGGGCAGCGCTCCCAGACTTTGGGCAGGATTTCATCCAGGGCCCACTCGATCGCGTCCACATTGGGCGCGTACTCATAGTTCCCGAGAAACAGTACACGGCGTGTCGATGGATCTGGGTGTGCAGCGGCAAAGTGGTCGCAGTCCACGCCATTGACCACCACCGGCACCGGTTTGCCGGCGATGCCTTGCATCACCTGTGCATCGCTGTCGGTTACTGCTACCACCTGGGTAGCCTGGCGCATTACCCGGCGTTCCCAGCGCATATAGCGCCATTGATCGTAGCGAATGAACGGCAGCGCCCAGCTCGGCAGGCGGTCATAGGTGGCCGCGCCCAGGGCCGATTCCACGTTGTGTTCGGTGAGCACGAAGGGCTGGGACTTGCGCACCAGGGCGTCTTCATACGGCTGGAAGCTGTAGCTGTGTTCTATTTGCACCACATCCCAGTGCTCATTGAGCAGTTGGTTGAATCGGTCCTGCAACGCCCCCGACAGCCCATTCACGCTGGCCAGCAAGGGGTAGGGTGCAAAGAGTCCGGCCACCAGGGTCTTCACGCTGCGCAGTGGGCGGCGGGGCAAGATGATCAATTGCTCGAGAAAGGCTTCCAGTACCTGGCGATCGGTCAGCGATACCGGGTGTTTGTCATGCAGTAGCAAGGTGATCCGATGCCCCCGGGCCGCCAGGCTGCGCAGCAGGTGGAACTGACGCGTCTTGCCGCCGCTGGTGGCGGGCCAGGGTGAGTAGGGCAGGATCCATAAAATGCGCATGACGGGTTTCAATCCCATAACAGAATTTGCAGGTTCGGCTTGACCACAACGGTCAAGCCGTTGGTGCCGCTCACTGGGGTTTGCGTGCCGCGCAGCGGGTCATACAGGGTGGCGTTGGCGAGGTCCGGCAGGTGCGCATTACCGCCTTTTGCCGACCAGAAGAACCACAGCTTGCGACCATCGGCGCGGGTCCATCCGATGCTGAACAGGCCCTCGGGCAGTTGATCGGCGGCGGGTGGGTCGCCAGGCGTCAATTGCGGTCCGCTGACGTCGAGAAAATGCTTCAGTGCGGTATAGACCGGTTTTGGCTTGGCATCGAGGTCGAGCAAGCCGTAGGCACGGTCGCGCACGCTGGCGCGCTGGTCGAGGTCGCTCAAGGTAAACAGGAAGATCTTGTCGAAATCCATCGCGCTCATCAGGGCCAGGCGGCGGAGCACATAGTCGGCCTGGCCTTGCAGGGTAATGATGTCCTGGACTTCCTTGGGCCCCGTGTACGCTGACCAGCCCCATTCGGTGCTCCACAGCGTCTTGACGCCATTGCTGCGCAGTTTCTGGTTGAGCGCAGTTGTCTTGGCGACGAAGTCCAGGTTGGCGGGGTCGTTTCCTTCGGGCAACTGGGTGTAAGGGTGATAGGACATCACGGTGTTCAGGCTGGGCACGCCGAGGGCATCGAAGGCGTCGAGCATGGTCTGGCCGTTGGGCATCTCGCTGAAAAACGCCAGGCCAGCCGCCACCACTGGTTTATTCGGGTTGACCGCACGCAGGGCCGCGGCGCTGCTTTTCAGCAGGGCGGCGTAGCCGGCCGGGTCGGCCACGGGGCGCCAGAAGCCGAGCAGATTCGGTTCATTCCAAACCTGCCAGGCATCAACGCTGGGATAACGTTGGGCCAACAGCGCCATGCGGATCGCGAACACATTCGGGTCCTTGGGCGGGTACTGGTCCTGATACGGCGCACCCACGGGCGCTGTGGTGATGAAGGGCGCCGAACCCACCAGGTAGAAGACCGACTTGAGCTGGTTGTCCTGCAACTTGGCCACCAGTTCGTCCAGCGTGGCCACCTGGTACTGATCAGCCACCGGCTCCAACCGATCCCAATGCAGGTCCAGGCGTACCCACTGCAAGCCCAGGTCCTTGAGACGGTCGATCTGCATCTGGTAACGCTGGGGGCTGAACCACAGGAACTGCGCGTTCACTCCCAGGAAATCCTTCCACACCAGCACCTTGTTGCCCTTGAGCACATGGCTCTCGGCATCGGCCGGGCGCCCCCAGATAAAGACGGTAACGCCCATGACCGCCACCAGTGCAAGCGTGGCCAAGTACGTACGTTTACGCACCATAAGGGGCCCCCGCAATCGCTTGCTCAAAAAGCTGCTTGAACTGCCGTGCGGTCAGTGGCCACAGGCGTTGGCCGCCAATGTGCGCGGCGCGTTCGGCCCAGTCCCTGGCCAGCGTCGGGGTCTGCGCCAGGCGCAGTAGTTGCGCGCTCAACGCGGCGACGTCGCCTTGGGGATAGATTGCGCCGTTTCCGCTGGCAACCTCTTCGGCAAATGCCCGTGCATCCGAAGTAATCGCCCCGCGCCCGCACGCGGCGGCCCAGGACAACGCGCCGCTGGTGCCGCGCTGGCGACCCAGCAGGCCGAGTTTTTTCGATTCGCGATACGGCAGCACCATCACGTGGTGCGCCTGTATCGTCTGCGCAATCTCGCTGGCCGGCAGGTTCAGCCGCCAGTCGATGGAGCCAGACAGGCCAAGGTCGGCTATCTGGCGGTTCAATTGTTCAAGGTAATTGCCGCCCGCCCCAAACGCCATTTCGGCGGCAGTGCCACCGGCCAGGGTCAGGCGCACACGGTCACGCAATTGGGGGGCTTGCTGGAAAACTGCGGCCAGGGCCTGTAACAGGTCTTCAATGCCTTTGCCCCGGTAGATAAAGCCGAAATACAGCAGGTGCAGCGTATCCAGGGGCGGCAGCGCCACCGCCGCAATCGCCAGGTTGGCATGGTTGATCACCGCCACTTTACCTGCGGGCAATTGCATGCGTTGGCTGAGGCAATCGGCGCCCAGGCGGGTGAGGGTGATCAGTCTTGTGAGGCCGCGGGCCACCTGCCGCTCTTCACGCAGGGTCAGCGGGTCTGCCAGCACCACCGCCGCTTGCGGCAACGGGCTGGGCAAGCGCTCCAACAGATTGAGCGGGAAGGGCAGTTGCTCGCGCCGCCATACCATGCGCTCGGGGTCATGCACGGTGGCCGTCAGCGGCAGGTTGGGATAGGCCTTGCGCAACTCGCGCAACGCCAGGAACTCCCCCAGCCGGCCGCCGCCCAGCTCGGCGTGGACCAGGTCCACGCTCTGCCAGTCGAATGCACCGATGGCCTGCTTGATCGCGATGCTGGTGCCCTCGACGCCGCTCAACGGTGTCGCCACCGTCACGCCCAGCTGCTCCAGTGCCGTCTTGAAATGGTTCGCGTAGTCGGCGATCCCATTTTTTTCCGGCGGCAAAGGCGCGAGCAGGGCGATGCGCATCAGAACGCCCCCCGATATTTGGCGATGGTCTGCAGCACCTTGGCCGGCACTTCGAATTTACGCCGGTTGATGATGATGCCGTCCACTTTGCCGAATGCGGTATTGAGGATCGACAGCGCATGCTCCACCACCGGGACCGTGCTTTTCTGCGCCTCCACCACCAGGGCGATCAGGTCGGCGCGACGCAGATTGACGAAGGCATCGCGGTTGTCCAGCAGCGCCGAGGCATCCAGCAGTACCACTTCGCCCGGCGCCGCCGGGGCCGCACCGCCGACACGCACAGTAATGCCGTTTTCCTGAAGCAACTGGCGCAACTGTTCCACTACGAACGTCACCCCTTCACCATGGCGCGCGGAGGTCAACCCGAGGGTCAGGCCGCGTTCAGTGATACGGTCCAACTGCAGCAGACCGTAGAGCCGGTAGATGCTCGCGTTGAATGCGTTGGTGCCTTGTGCGGTACTGGTATCCAGTTCTGGCAGGGTGGTCCACAGCGGCAGGCCGAACTTGCGTTCCACCAAGCCACCGTCATGGATGCGCTGGTCGAGCAGGTAGCACAGGTAGATCACCAGCAAGCCGACCACGATGGAAAACGGGATCGCCAACAACAACATCAACAGGGTTTTAGGGAAGATTCGGCCAGGGTTCAGGGTGGCCTCCTCAATCACCGCGATGTTGCTGATCTGGCTGTTATCCAGCTCACGGTCGATGCGCGATTTTTCCAGGTTATCGACATACAGCGCATAGTTACGCTCGGTGGCACTCAGTTCACGGGACAGGCGCGCCAGCTCCGGTTCAATCTCCAGGGCTTCCTTGCGTTGCGCCTCGAGGTTCACCAGTTGTTTCTGCTGTTGCACCAGTTGTGTACGCAGTGCCGAGTTGTTGCTGGACTCATCGAGCAGCACGCGCTGCAAGTGGATCTCCAGGGTGTTCGGCGCACGGTTTTCCGAGCTTTGCACGGTGTTGCTTTCATTCGCGACCTGGGCCTGCATGGCGCGGATCGACGCATCCAGGGCTTTGACCGGCGGCGCATTGTCGGTGTAGGTGCGCATCATGTCGGCCTTTTCCAGCAACTTCTGGTTGAGCAGGCGACGCAAGTCCTGCTGCTGCGGGTTCAGCGCAATCTGGCGTACCGTGGTCACTTCCTTGGGTTGGGTCTTGAGCTGAGTGCGGGTGCTCTCCAGGGCGCTGTCGGACGAGGCAATCAAGCGCGTGGTATTGAAGGTTTCGCCACGCAGCACGTTGATGCGCTCGGACAAATCCTCCAGGCGATCGGTGATGCTTGCCGCGCCGATCTGGTTCAAGTGGGCAAGAATCTGCTCCTTGTAGCTCTTGATTTCGGTAGCGCTGTTGGCTACCTGGCCTTCATAGAAGGCATACAGGCTCTTGCGTCCCAGGGCCTGGGTGCGTTCGTTGATGTAGGTCTCGACCCAGCTTTTGACCACCGCCTGGGCGATTTCCGGGTCGCTCCACTTGAAGCTGATGTCCATGACGGTGGAACCGGCCGCGTGGCTGACGTCGAAGTTTTTCTCCAGGCTGGCGGCCAGGCGCTCCACGGGTGTGGTCTGTTCAATGATGCCCACGGTTTCCAGCACCACGCGCACACCGTCGAACACTGCGCCGATACCACTTTTGACGTAGTACTTGGTGCGCTTCCAGAGGCCTTCCGGTGGCGGCATTTTGTCGATGACTTCCAGGTAATGCTCGGCCACCGCCCGCACGATAGGGCGACCGGTCAGCAGGCGTTCCTCATCGACAATCGGGTCGCGTTGAGTGCTCGGCATGACCAGCGCCTGGCGGTTGCTGATCTCAATGGGCAGCGTCGAATCGCGCCCCGGCTTGACCAGCAAGCGTGCGGTGGACTCGTATTTGGCTGGTAGTAAAAAGGCCCCCAGCAGAATGATCACCAGCGCCGCGATGGCCGCCAGCTTGAACTCGTGCCGGAAGATGAAGAACAAGCGCAGAAGATCGCGAAAAGAACGGATCTCGATCATGGGATGTCGCTCCTTTAGTTACTGCCGCCGCTGGTTCGGGTGTAGTTGTAGCCAACCCCGATCGACTTGGTGAATGGGATCAACTGGTTCAAGTAGGTATCTACGCCCTGGATGCGCTCGCCCACGTTGGATTTGGGCACGAACACCACATCTCCCCGCTGCAGCGGCACTTGTTTACGCCCGTTGGGGCCGGTCTTGAGGTATTGGCTGAAGTCCAGGAAGTAAGCGCGGTAGGTGCCTTGGGTATCTTCGCGCAACAGTGCGACCATGCTGGCGTTGCCCGCCGGGTTCACCCCGCCGGCGCCGACGATGGCTTGTTCCAGGGTGTTGGCCGAGGCGATCGGCACCGTGGTCGGGTTGTTTACCGCACCGCCGACGATGATCGAGTTGCCCGGTGCCTGGTTGATGTTCACCGTCACCCGTGGCTCGCGATACACCGGCGCAAGCTTGTTGCTCAGCTCGTTCGCCACCTCGGCTGGCGTGCGACGGGCTACCTGGATCGGGCCCAAGAACGGGTAGTTGATCTTGCCATCGGTTTGCACGGTGTACAGCGTCAGCTCATAGATGGTGCTGACGTTGAACGCCGACAGCGTTGGCATCTCACCGGCATCGCGCACAATGCGCAACTGATCGCCGATGCGGATACGCTCTACCGCCGGCGGCAGCTGCGCAAGCTGGTCGAGGGCGCGCTTGCCGTCCTCGACCGTCTTGCCGTCGGGGGGGACGATACGTGCAGGGGTATTGCAGGCGGCCAGTGCCATCATGGCCAGGACGAGCATAGTTCTTTTCATCAAGGGGGACTTCCTGTAGGTCATGATGCTCACCTCCAATAACCGGGAAACATGCTGATGCGCCGCTTTAGGGCGAGGGGTAGGCGGCGTTCCAGATGGCCCAGCCGATAGCCGAGCAATTTGAACGCGCTGCGCACCAGTACTTCGGGTACGCGGTGCAATGCACCGGCTGCGCGCAACGCTGCGAGTTCAGCCTGTACATAGCGTTTACCTTCACCGCCGGCATCGCCAAAGGCTTGGCGAATCCACGGCTCGCGACCGTAGAACACGCCAATGTCGAAGTAGCGGTGAAACTCATCCATGAGTCGGTAATCGTGGGAGTGGTACACCCGCGCCGTGGCGGCGTAGCGCACCTTGTAGCCATCAAGCAGCATGCGCGCCGCGACGTAGGCATCCTCACTGCCGATCACATCGGCGGGGAAGCCACCCACGGCCTGCAGGGCGCTGCGCCGGTAGACTGAAAACGAGTCGGAGCTGAAGCAGGTTTTAATCCCCAACTGCGCAGCGTCGGCAAGGCTCTTGGTGCGGCTCTGGGCGGGGTAATTGAAGTGGCGTGACTGCGCTCCCAGCACGCCAGCGCCAGGGTGCGGCAATTGCCGGCCGTAGGCCACGCCGTTGAGTGGGTCTTGTTGCAATTCTTCGAGCAGGTTGGCGAAGGTCTCGGGGTCGGCCGGGATTGCGTCCTGAGTCATCACGATCAGTGCGTCACCGCTCGTGTGTTCACTGGCCCAGCGCCGTGTGCCACCGTGGTTGAAGTCGCGTGCGTCGATAACCTCGACCCGCGCGCCAAATTCGCGAAAGCGCGCCACGGTGTCATCGCTGGACGCGCTGTCGACTACCAGCATCTCGTCCGGTTGCAGAGTCTGCATCTGCAGCGCGGGCAGCAGTCGCGTCAAATGACTGGACGCGTTGCGGGTTGGAATGATCAGCGAGATGCGCATGTCATTTCTTCTCTGCGGGCGCGCGCCCATAGATGTCATCGAAGCGTACGATGTCGTCCTCGCCCAGGTATTCACCGCTCTGCACTTCGATCATCACCAGGTCGATGATGCCGGGGTTGGTCAGGCGGTGCTTGTGCCCAGCCGGGATGTAGGTCGATTCGTTGGCGTTGATCAAAAATTCGCGCTCGCCATTGGTGATCTGCGCGGCACCGCTGACCACTACCCAGTGTTCGCTGCGGTGGTGATGCATTTGCAGCGACAGCGACGCCTGGGGCTTGACCACGATGCGCTTGATCTTGAACCGGCTGCTTTCCTCCAGCACGGTGTAGGTTCCCCACGGCCGGGTGACGGTGCGGTGCAGGCTGAACGCCGGATGGTTCTGGCGCTTGAGTTCGGCGACGATGTAGCGCACGTCCTGGCTGCGGTTGGCGTCGGCGATCAGCAGGGCATCGGGGGTATCGACGATGATCAGGTCTCGCACGCCGACGGCACCGAGTACGCGTTTGGGCGAGTCGATATAGCAGTTGTGCACGTCATGCAAGATGGCTTCGCCATTGACCTGGTTGCCCTGGGCATCGCTGGGCGTGAGCTGGCGCAGGGCTTCCCAGGAACCGATGTCGCTCCAGCCGATGTCGCACGGCACCACGGCCACTTGCGTGGACTTCTCCATCAACGCCACGTCGATGGAAAGGTCTGGCGCGGTGCCGAAGGCCTCGCTGCCCAGTTCACGCTGGCGCGAGGTGCTGTTTTGCAGGTGCTGGCTCTGCTCGAGGGCTGCACGAGCGGCCCCCAGTACGTCGGGAGCATGGGTCGCCAGCTCGTCCACCAGAGTACTGGCCTTGAAGCAGAACATGCCGGCATTCCACAAGTGCTTGCCGCCGTCGAGATAGGCTTGGGCCGTGGCCAGGTCGGGTTTTTCGACGAAACGCTTGACCCGGTTACCCAGGCTCAGGGCGTCACCTTTTTCGATGTAGCCGAAGCCTGTTTCCGGGTGATCGGGTTGAATGCCGAAGGTCACCAGGTAGCCGGCTTCGGCCAACTCGCGTGCCTGGGTCACGGCGTCGGCGAACGCGGTTTCATTCAGCACCAGATGGTCGGCTGGCATCACCAACAACTGGGCGTCGCCACCGAAATGCTCCTGCACGTGCAGTGCCGCCACCGCAATGGCCGCTGCGGTATTGCGACCGAACGGCTCCAGCAACAGGTCCAGAGGCAGCCTGGCCTGGTTGACTCCGCGGTAGTCATCCAGGGTGCGAAACAGCAAGTCGCGATTAGTGACGGTCAGCACACTTTCCACGCCGGGCAGGCGCGCGGCACGTTGAAAGGTTTTCTGCAGCAGACTCTGGCCGTCACGCATACGCATGAATGGCTTGGGCATGTTCTGCCGGGACACCGGCCACAGCCGCGTGCCTGACCCACCGGAAATAATGCAGGGGATTAATCCGTTGAGTGTATTCATCAATAGACTTCCTTGGTGGAAAGGACGGCTGGGACCGTCATGAAGACGATGTACAAATCGAACCACACGGACCATTTGGAGATGTACTCCAGGTCGTATTCGACGCGTTTCTGGATTTTGAACAGGGTGTCAGTTTCACCCCGGTAGCCGTTGATCTGCGCCCAACCGGTGATGCCGGGCTTGACCCGGTGGCGCGAGCTGTATTCGCTCACAGCCACTTCGAACGGAATACCGGCGGCTTTGGTGGCGGTGGCATGAGGGCGCGGGCCGACCATCGACATGTTGCCCTGCAGTACGTTGAACAACTGCGGCAGCTCATCGATGCTGGTCTTGCGGATGATGCGGCCAACCCGGGTAATGCGCGGGTCTTCACGAGTGGTCTGGCGTTCGGCGGTAAAGTCGCTCTGGTCGGTGTACATCGAGCGGAACTTGAACACGCGAATTTCGTTGTCGTTATAGCCGTAGCGGTTCTGGCGAAACAGCACCGGGCCCTTGGAGTCGAGCTTGATCGCAATGGCCGTGACCAGCATCACCGGTGACACCAGCACCAGGGTGATGCTCGCCAGGAGCAGGTCTTCGCAACGCTTGATAAACGGCGACCAACCGCGCAGCGGCAACTGCGAGGTATTGAACATCAGGATGCCGCCCACGTCTGTGATCCGGCTATGGCCGTAGCGCAGGGCAGCCATGTCGGGCACCAGCATCACGTTCACCGACATTTGCCGCAGGCGATTGACCAAGCCGTGAATACGTTGCTCGGCAGCCCAGGGCAGGCAGATCATCACTTGGTTGACCTGTTCGGCGCGGATCAGTTTTTCCAGGTCGCGGGTATTGCCCAACAGCGGCAGGCTGCTCAGTTCCTTGGGAATACGCTCGGTGCGGTCGTCAATAAAGCCGATAAGCCCGGAGCGAATGTCGCCGTTGCGTTGCAAGTGGTCGGCGACATGCACGGCGGTGTCAGTGAAACCCAGGATCACTGTGCGTTGCAGGTATTTGCCCTTGCGCATGAGTTTGCGGTACAGGCGTAGCATCACCAGGCGTTCGGCACAGAACATCGTCAAGCTGGCGATATACCACACCACCAGGTTGCGCGGGTTCAATTGCGGAAATACCTGCAGGATCTGGTACATGAACAACAGGATGCAGAATGCGGAGGACCAGGCCACGATATTGGTGCGCAGGCGCAAGCGATTACTGAACAGTTCCTCGGAATAAATGCCCAGGGCCTGGAACAGAATGATGGTCAATACCGCAAAAAACAGCAGCAAGCCCAGAAAGTGCGAACGCATTTCAGGGGCCATCGGGTCGAGGAAAAGCGCCAGGACCAGCGGTGGGAAAATGGCCGTCAGACCGTGGACCAGCTTGACGAAAACCACAAAAAACTCGACAAACCCTGCTCGGGTCAAAAACAAGCTGACAACTGACGACTTCTCTCGCATACAAACATCCCTCATTGCACACCAGGCGTTCTATTCGGTCGTCTGAACCAGACGGCAGCGGACTACGCTGGGTAAAACGCATCCCTTCCTTCGAATGGATCGCTCCAAATGAAAGAATTTTGCAAGGGCAGTGGCTACTACAGGAGGACTTCCTTTTCTCTTTCAGTCAATAATTTGACCTTGTTTCAGCGATGATATCATAGACACTTTAAATGTTCCTTCTTGTGTCATTTTGTTGACATTCCTTGTGCAAGAGGACCCGGTCTCGGGGTGTGATTTTGAGTGTAGGAACAAAAGTGTGAATTTTCCTGTTTGTCAGGAAACACTTTTTTGACGGGCCCCGGGGAGGCGTAGGAAAAGAGGGCGCAACGCACCAGGCGCCTGCCCTCCAGAGGATTGAGCGGGTTAAAAGGTGCCTTTCAGACTGACCGTGAAATTACGCGGTTCGCCATAAAAATTGCCCCATGAGGCTGTGCCCACGGTTTGGTAATAGTTTTTGTCGAAGAGGTTCTTGGCGTTAAGGGCGACGGTCCAGGTGTCATCTACGCGGTAGGCCAATCGTGCATCCCAAACCGTATAGCCGGCCTGTTCGAGCTTGAGGCCCTGCTGCATGCGATAGTTGCCGCTCTGGGCATTGACCCCCGTACCCACGCTCCATTTGGACAGCGCGCCATCCAGCTGGTAATCGCCCCACATGCGCAACATGTGGCGGGGTACATAGGTGTTGGACGCGCCTCCTTCGATAGCGGTATCAATGTTTTTAAGCGATTTGGTCTGAGTGTAGGTGTAGCCCCCCGAGACTTGCAGACGTTCGAGCAACTGGCCGCTGACTTCGGCTTCGACGCCCTGGGCGCGGACCTTGGCAGTGTCGGTATAGCAGTAGCCATCGGACGAAGTTGGGCAGAAACTCAGGAAGTCAGTCTCGGCGCCGTTTTTCTCTGTGGCCCGGAACAACGCTATGGAACTGTTGAGACGCCCGTCGAACCATTCGCCCTTGATACCCAGCTCGTAGTTGTCCCCCATCTTGGGCTTGAGTGCCGCGCCGTCGGCGGTGGCATAAGAGCTCTGCGGCTGGAAGATATCGGCGTAGCTGGCGTACAGGGAAAGGTGTTCGTCGAGGTCGTAGATCAGAGCGGCAAACGGCGTGACTTCACCGGATTCCTTGGTGCGCGCATCTTGCACACTCCACTCGCCCCAACCCAGGGTGTTGGACTGCCGACGGTTTTCGTACCAGCTCACACGGCTGCCCACGATGAACATCAAGGGCTCGGCCAGGCGCAGGCGCAAGGTGGCGTAAGTACCATACTGGGTAGCGGTTTCCTTGACCGTGCCACCGCGGTACATGTTTGGCCAGAAGGTGTCATTGGCTGGTTCGGGGAAGTGGTGGTCGGGCTGATAAATGCTCTGGCGCGTGGGCAGGTTCTGGATCGCGAATACGTCATCCTGGGTGCCTCGGCTGCCGTTGGCCCCAAGGATCAGTTCGTGTTCCAGGCCAAAGGCTTGGAACTTGCCATCGACGTAAGCGTCGAGGCCGAAGTCCTTGTGCTCATAGTCCATCAATGCTGCGTAGGAGTTGGCGGTGGGGGTTGGGGCGCCATAGGCGATGGTACCTTCGCTGGCGGCGTACTTGGTGTCTTGCAGGTTGCGGCTGTGCACAGCGGCGACTTTGATTTGCCAGTCGTCATTGAAGTGATGGGTGAGATCAGCGAAGAACGTCGTGCGTCGGCTTTGCCAGTCGTTCCAGGATTGGCCCAGGCAGGTGGAACGGCTTAACCTGGCGCTCTTGCCATCGCTATAGCGCGGCAAGCCACCCCAACAGGGGCTGGCGTCGACGTCTTCGTAGCTGGCTCCCACGCCCAGGGTTGTGTCGGGGCTCAGGTCGACGTCCAGTGCGGTATAGAAGGCCTGGTCCTGGCGCTTGGAAATGTCCATGTAGGAGCCGCGATCCTGTTGGCTGAACGCCGCGCGGCCGCGCACGGTGCCGCTGTCATTGAGCGGGCCACCGGTATCGACGTCGGCGCGGTAGTTGTCCCAGGTGCCGGCGGACAGCATCAGGCTTGAGGTCGGGGTGGCCTGTGGCCGCTTGCGCACGAAGTTCACCGCACCGCTGGCCGTGCCGGCCCCCTTGAGCATGCCGGCTGCGCCTTTAAGTACTTCCACGCGATCATAGATCGCCATGTTGGCGCTGAAACTGTCCGCCTGCACATAGTCCTTGCCCATGTCCAGCGGTACGCCGTCGTACTGGTACTGGCCGAGCATCTTGAATCCACGGGAATAGAAATACTTGCCGCCCATGGGCGACTCGTAGGTGGTGATCCCTGGTGTACGTTCCATCACATCGTCAATGGTGGTGACATTCTGATCGTCCATCAATTGGCGGGTCATCACACTCACTGACTGTGGCGTTTCCCGCAGGCTGTGTTGGCCTTTGCCGATGGTGACCGCGCCGGTAGTGTACGAACCGGTGCCTTCGGTCAGGGCCCCCAGGCGTTGGCCGGTCACCGTGGTCGCGCTCAGGTTCAGGGCACCGGTGTCGGCCATTTGTGGCAACAGCAGCCACATATCCTTGCCTTGGCGCTGGGCTTGCAGGCCCTGGCCGCGCAGTAACTGGCCCAAGGCCTGTTCTCGATCGAAGTTGCCGCTCAGGCCTGTGCTGGTTTTACCGGCAACGCTGGTGGCATCGTAGGACAAGCTGATGCCGGCCTGACGGGCAAATTGATCCAGTGCCGAGGTAAGGGAGCCGGGGGCGATCGCCCATGCGCGAACCTGGGTATCAGCGCTAGCGGAGTCGGCCATCACGGCGAGCGGCAAGACGCCGCCGCCCAGGCAGGCGCCAAGGAGGGCGGCCTGCACCGCGTGTTTGAGAAGAGAACGTTTGGAGGGGAACGCTTGCATGACCGCGGGATGCTCCTGAAGGAAGTGGACAAACCGGCCTGTTGATCGGCCCTTCCTTACAGGTCGAATGGCAATGAGAATTCACCTCATTTATTTTCGGCCGGTCACACCCGAGCGGAGACGGTTACCCAGTAGCGGCTGCGGTAGGTCACATCGATCGCCAGCGATTGAGTGACCAACTTGAGCACTTGGTCGGTGTCCTCCAGTTGGTAAGTGCCCGACACCCGCAGCCCTGCCACGGCTTCGCTGCAACGCACCAACCCACTGCGATAGCGGCCCAGCTCGGCCAGGAAGTCGTCCAGGCGCATGTTGTGGGCGCTGATCACGCCGTCACTCCAGGCCCAGGGGTCCAGGCCGTTGTTGGGGGAAGGGCGAATGCCGCTACGGTTGAACATCACCTGTTCGCCTGGCTTGATCACCTGGCGTGCGGCGCCGTCATGGCGATCGGCAAACACCGCTACCGCACCCTGTTGCACGGCCAGCAGAGTACCTTGGAGTTCTTCGCGCACCAGCAAGCGCGTGCCGACGGCGCGCAGGTAACCGTCGCGGGTATGCACCCACAGCGGGCGGTGGTCGGCGCCGGTATTGATCAATATTTCACCCTGGCGCAGGTTCACCAGCCGTTGTTCGGCGCTGGAGGTAATGTCGACGGCACTGGCGCTGTTGAGCTGGACTTTGCTGCCATCCTCCAATGTTACCCAGCGCCGCTCGCCAGTGGCGGTGCGGTAGTCCGCCATCAAGGCGGGCAGGGGCGTGTAGTCGCGGCCCAGCCAGGCTAAACCTGCGGCGCCGGCAAACAGCCCGAGCAGTTTCAGGCTTTCACGACGGCTGATGTGCTGGCGTGCGCCGTCGAGTGCATGGCGACTGACATGCGCCGGCAAGTGGTTGAAATCGTCATTCAGGGTGGCGACCCGTTGCCAGGCCTGTTGATGCGCCTCGCTGGTGTGCAGCCACTGGTCAAAGGCCGCGGTGCTGGCGTCGTCGGCGGTGTTGTAGCGCAGCTTGATCATCCATTGGATGGCCTGGTCGACCAGGTGCGAGTCAGGAGTCGGCATAGCGCAACCGGTAACAGGCGTGCAGCGCCTTGGACAGGTCGCGTTCCACCGTGGCCTTGGACACGCCCAGGCGCAAGGCGATCTGCGGGCAGGTCAGGCCGTCCAATTGGGCCAACAGGAACGCCTCGCGCACCCTCGGCTTGAGCTGGTCGAGCAAACGGTCAATACGCTCCAGGCTGTCGAGGATCAGCCGCTTTGTTTCTTCGCTCGGCACCTCTACTTGCGGGAAGTGCGCCAGGCTTTCCAGGTAGGCGCGTTCCAGTTCGCGGCGCCGGTATTGGTCGATCATCAAGCTGCGCGCGATGCTGCTCAGATACGCGCGCGGCTGCTGCAAAGTCTGTTGCTGACGCGCGTTGAGCAGGCGCACGAAGGTGTCCTGCGCGAGGTCAGCGGCGCGCTCATGGCAGCCCGTGCGCCGGCTCAACCAGCCTCGCAGCCATGAATGGTGGGCTTGGTATAGCTGGCCGATGGCAGCAGGGTCCAGTGGGTGATCGCTCGACATGGTCATCCTGGCGCAGCAGGCTTAATTGATAATGTTTCGCATTCTAGACGTTGGTCGTGGCATTCAGCAATCACTCGGTTCGCTGCGTGAGCAATGTATCCAGCACAATTTTTTGTAGGGCCTGCAAGCGCCGATTAATCTGTTTTTTTTCCAGCGGACGGTTCAACCATGATCAGCCTTGTCACACTCGGTGTTTTTTCCGGCGCTGTGTTGCTGTTGTTGCTGTCACCGGGGCCGAACATGGCATTTGTCATCAGTCAGGGCGTCACCCATGGCTGGCGCGGCGGCGTTGCTTCGGCCCTGGGCATTGGCGTGGCCGACCTGTTGCTGACAGCGTTGACCGCGATGGGGGTGACGGCGTTGGTCGCCAGCTGGCCGCCGGCATTCGACCTGATCCGTTATGCGGGCGTGATTTACCTGGTGTGGCTGGCCTTCAAAACCTTGCAGAAACGCCCCGGCCTGGACACCGCTCACGTCGGCCGCGTGGCGTTGGGCCGAGTGTTTCTGCAGGCCATGCTCAACAGTTTGCTCAACCCCAAGGCGTTGTTGTTTTTCATGGTGTTCCTGCCGCAGTTTGTGCGGCCCGAGGCGGGGCCCATCGCCTTGCAACTGATGGTGCTGGGCGGTGTGTTGACGTTGATCGCCAGTGTGTTTCATGTGCTGTTGGGACTGTTTGGCGGGGCGCTCAGCCGCTTCTTCGCCAAACGCACCAAAAGCGCTTGGCTGCAGAAGTGGGGCTTGGCGGCGGTGCTGATGGCGTTGGCCGTGCGCTTGGCGGTGATGTCACGTCCTGCCTGAACACACGCGGGAAGCCAAGCAAGTTTCTTTGTGGCGGGGGAGCTTGCTCCCGCAACGGCCCGACAGCCGATGCTCATCTACCAGACACCCCGCAATCCAACTGTGGGAGCTGGCTTGCCTGCGATGGCGGCCTGCCAGCCGACACCGGGTATCAGACCGAGCACATATTCATTCCTGCGGTAACGGCCACCTATTTGACTGAAAGAGATACCTTTGGCCAGCTTTGCCGCGACTACCAGGTCAGTCGAAAGACTGGCTACGACTGGACAGCCGTTGAGCACCGAAAGAATCAAAAGGAGTTTCGTACAGCGGACTAGGACTTACCTCACGTTCAAGCGTTGAAACCGGTTCATTCCCACGGACCTTCAGTCGCTGCAAATTCAGCGACCGGACGTGAGAAATCCAACTTCACCCCAACCGCGCAGCCGCCCGCGCCACGATCTCCCCGCGCACTTTGCGTGACTCCTCCGTGCGCTTGTTGGCTTCCTCCAGCACATGCCTGGGCGCCGTCTCCGGGCGGCCGGAGTCAAACGGTGGGGCCGGCGCGTATTCGATCTGCAGTTGCACCAGTTGCGCTGCCGCTTCGCTGTACAACTCCGCGGCCAAAGTCAGGGCAAAATCGATGCCCGCGGTGATCCCGCCGCCGGTAAACAGGTTGCCATCACGCACCACACGTTCCTGTACGGGGATGGCACCGAGCGGGGCGAGCAGGTGGTGGTAGGCCCAATGGGTGGTGGCCTTGCGATCGCGCAGCAACCCTGCCGCGCCCATTACCAATGAGCCGGTGCACACCGAGGTCATGTAGCGCACTGTCTGGGCCTGGGCCTTGAGGAAGTCCAGGGTTTGCGGGTCTTCCATCAATGGGCCCACACCGGCGCCGCCGGGTACGCAGAGCACATCCAGGTTCGGGCAGTCGGCATAAGTGATGGTCGGCGTGAACACCAAGCCCGTGCTGGAGGTGATCGGCGCGAGGTCTTTCCACACCAGGTGCAGCTTCACGTCTGGCAGCGAACCGAGGACATCATAGGGGCCGGTAAGGTCTAGTTGCTGGATGCCGGGGAACAATAGAAAACCGATCTGCAAGGTCATGGTTCAAGCTCCGAAAAGGAATGGACGTCCTCACTGTAGAAGCCTACGCTTTGGCGGGTACGCCATAGAGCCCACTAATCGCGCCAATCATGCCCAAGATTATTCATGTACTCGCTTTTGAAAATGCTCAGGTGCTTGATGTCACCGGGCCTCTGCAAGTGTTTGCGTCGGCTAATGACCTGCTGCGCCAACGGGGTTTACCGTTGCCCTACGCAGTGAGCGTGATCGCCGCTCAGGCAGAACCGGTGAGGACGTCTGCCGGCCTGGCGCTGCTGGCTGAACCGCTGCCCGCCATCGATGCGCCTTGCGACACCCTGGTGATCGCCGGTGGCTGGGGCGTGTACGGCGCTGCCGAGGACCCGGCGCTGGTGCAATGGGTGCGCGATAAATCCTTGCACACCCGGCGCATGGCTTCGGTTTGCACCGGGGCTTTTCTGCTGGCCGCTAGTGGCTTGCTCGATGGTTGCCGCGTGGCCACGCACTGGACGCGCTGTGAAGAACTGGCGCGCAAGTTCCCTGCGCTCACGGTGGAGGCCAATCCGATTTTCATCCAGCAAGGTGCGGTGTGGACGTCTGCTGGTGTGACCGCCGGGATCGACCTGTGCCTGGCCCTGGTAGAGGATGACCTGGGGCGTGCGATTGCTCTGGAGGTGGCGCGCCACTTGGTGGTGTTCCTCAAGCGCCCTGGCGGTCAGTCGCAATTCAGCGTGACGTTATCCCTGCAAAGGAGCGACAGCCGTTTTGCCGAGCTGCATGCCTGGATCGCCGAAAACCTGACGTTGGATCTGAGCATCGCCACCCTGGCGGCCCAGGCTGGCATGAGCGAGCGCAGCTTTGTACGCCACTATCGCACCGAGACTGGCCAAACCCCGGCGCGGGCCGTGGAACTGATTCGCGTCGAAAACGCACGCCGGCAACTGGCAGATAGCACAACCTCCATCAAGCGTATCGCCATGCAATGTGGTTTTGGCTGTGAAGAGACTTTGCGCCGCAGCTTTCTAAGGGCTTTGTCGGTGACGCCCCAGGCTTATCGAGAGCGTTTTTCACCGCTCCAGTAGTTCCAGCAAAGCTTGAAGCGTGACCTGGGGCGCTTCCTGGAAAACGTTATGACCCACGCCGGGCAACACCTGGCGGCGATAAAAACCGCTGAAGTGCTCCACGTCATCATCCTCCAGCGACGGCGGGCCCACGCCATCGTCGGCCCCGCACAGCGAAATGCTCGGTACTGATATCGGCGGTTGCGGCACCAGCGCCTGCTCGATGTATTCCAGCGCGGGATCACCCGGCGCATACATAAAGCGATGGCGATAGGAGTGAATCACCACCTCGACAAAATCCGGGTTATCAAACGACGGCGCGGTCAGGGCGTAGCGGCTTGGCCCTTCGGCCCAGGACGGTGACCACAGCGTCCAGAGCAATTGGCAGAGTTCACGCCGATTGGCCGTCAACCCGTCGACCCCGCGCTGGGTGTGAAAGTAATACTGATACCAGAGCCGGTGCTCTGTCTCAGGTGGCCTGGGCTTGAGCGACTGGCTGATGGCCTGGATGTTGTAGCCATCGCCGGTCACCAGGCCGCGCACCCGCTGCGGCCATAGCGCCGCGACAATACAGGCGGCGCGCCCACCCCAGTCAAAGCCGGCGAGTGTGGCTTGCGGGATCGACAATGCATCCATGAAGTCGAGCAGGTCCTTGGCCAGCGCTGCCTGTTGGCCAGAGCGCATCACTTGCGTGTTGATAAATCGCGTCGGGCCATAACCGCGTAAATACGGGACCAACACCCGATAACCACGTTCAGCCAGCACCGGCGCGATGTCGTCGTACCCCCGTGGATCGTAGGGGAAGCCATGCAACAGGATCACCGGTTCGCCATCGATGGGGCCGTGGGTTTCGTAAGCCACATCAAGCAGGGTTGTGCGCACATACAGCAGTGGGGCAGGGGATGTCACGGTTGCCATACGGTTTTCTCCCCGCTGAGTTTGCGGTCCAGGAACGTTGCCGCGCTGATCAATGCCAAGTGGCTCAAGGCCTGGGGCGTGTTGCCCAGGTGCCGGGCCTGGCTGTCGAACTCTTCGGCGTACAACCCCAGCGGGTTGGCGTAACGCAGCAACTGTTCGAATTCCAGATGGGCCTTTTCAACTTGCCCGGCGCGCGCCAGGCATTCGACGTACCAGAACGAACAGGCGGCAAACGCGCCTTCGACGCCTTGCAGCCCATCGATCTGGCTATCGTCATTGCGGTAGCGGTAGACCATGCCGTCGCGCACCAGGCTTTTCTGGATCGCTTCCAGTGTCGTGAGCCAGCGCGGGTCCGTGGCGGCGACAAAGCGCACCAGCGGCATCAACAGCATCGAACCGTCGAGGGCGGTGCTGCCGATATGCTGCACAAAATGCCCGCGCTCTTCGTTCCAGAAGTTAGTCCAGATGTCGGCGTAGATCGCCTGGCGCGTCTGGTCCCAGCGTGCGAACGGGGCCGGCAGCGAACGTTTGGAGGCCAGGCGAATGGCACGGTCCAGGGCCACCCAGCACATCAGGCGTGAGTGCAGGAAGTGGTGCTGCTCGCCGCGCATTTCCCAGATGCCCACGTCTTTGTGGTTCCAGATCTCACACACTTGGTCGACCACTTCCACCGTGTGTTTCCAGCCTTGGTGGGAGATGGCTTCGCCGTACTTGTTCACCAGGTAAACCGCGTCCATCAGTTCGCCGTAGATATCCAGCTGGATCTGGTCGAACGCTTCGTTGCCCACCCGCACCGGTTGGGCGCCGCCGTGGCCGCTCAAGTGGTCGAGGGTGGTTTCCGGCAGTTCCTGGCGACCGTCGATGCCGTACAGGATGTTGATCTTGGTCGGCTGGCCGCAGCAGTCGCTGACCCGGCCCCTGAGCCAGCGCATATAGGCGTTGGCTTCCTCGACGAAACCCAGGCGCATGAACGCATAGACGGTGAACGAGGCATCGCGGATCCAGGTATAGCGGTAGTCCCAGTTGCGTTCGCCGCCGGGCGTTTCCGGCAGCCCGAACGTGGCCGCGGCGATGATGGCGCCGTGTTTGCGCGAGGTCAGGAGTTTCAGCGCCAGGGCCGAGCGGTTGACCATCTCGCGCCAGCGCCCGCGATAGTTGGACTGGCTGATCCAACCGCGCCAGAACTTCAAGGTGCGCTCCAGGTAGAGGTCGGTACAGTCGTTGGTGACGCGCGCATCCTCCTGGCCACCGAGGACAAATTCGGCGCCTTCATCCTGGGCGAGGGTAAAGGTGGCGATGGCGGTGTTGCCTTGGAGGGTCAGCGGCTGACTGCCAATCAGGCGCAGGCCGGGCTGGCCGCTGGCGGTGAACACCACGCTGGCAGCCTCGGCCTTAGCCTCGGTGGGGGCCCGGGCATAGTCGTGGCGCACGGCGCAGCTCAGGTGGATAGTCGCCTTGCCACTGACCACCCGTACCCGCCTGATCAGCAAGGGCAGTTCATCGACGTTTTCGCTGACGGTCAGCAGGTCGGTGATCTCCACCACCGCTTCATCGCTCAGCCAGCGAGTCTGCAGCACATTGGTGTCGGGCAGGTAGATCTGCTCGCGGCGGGCGTTGGGCAGGTCCGGGGTAAGCTGGAACGTGCCGGCCTCGGGCGTGTCGAGCAGTGCGCAAAACACCGAAGGGCTGTCGAATTCCGGCCAGCAGAAGAAGTCGATGCTGCCGCGGTCGTTCACCAGTGCCGCGCTGCGCATGTCGCCGATGATCCCGTGGGCATCGATGGCGCTTTGAGGTTCGTTCTTGAAATCAACCATTGCCACGGAACTCCGGGTAGAGGCTCATACCGCCATCGATGAACAAGGTGCTGCCAACCACATAATCAGAGGCATCGCTGGCCAGCCACACCACTGCATTGGCCACGTCTTCGACGTCACCGACACGACCATAAGGAATCAATTTGAGCAGCTCTTTTTCTGCAGCACCTTCAGTGGCTGCGCGGTTGATCGCCGTGCGAATCGCCCCAGGCGCAATGCCATTGATACGGATGCGTTGTTCGCTGACTTCCTGGGCGAGGGTGCGCATCAGCATCTCCACGCCGCCCTTGGACGCGGCGTAATTCACATGCCCGGCCCAGGGGATGACTTGATGCACCGAACTCATATGGATGATTTTGCCGGCGGCCCGTGACACACCTTCGCGAATACCCTGGCGATTGAAGATGCGCACCGCGGCCCGCGCGCACAGGAACTGCCCGGTGAGGTTGACACCAATCACGGTGTTCCAATCCTCAAGGCTCATATCGACCAGATTGGCGTCTTTTTGCAGGCCGGAGTTGGCCACCAGAATATCCAGATGGCCGAAGGCGTCGAGGGTTTGCGCGAACAGGCGTTCGACATCGGCCTCCTTGGACACATCGCCGCCAATCGCAAGCGCTCGGCCGCCGTTGGCATTGATCTGCGCGGCGAGAGCCTCAGCCGGTGCCGCCTGGGAGTTGTAGTTAAGCACCACCGCCGCGCCTGCTGCGGCCAGGGCTTTGGCCGCGCCCGCGCCAATGCCGGAACTGGCCCCGGTGACCAGGGCCACTTGTTGCTGCAAGGAAATCTGCATCGCCCACCCACCGTTTTATGAGAGTCCTTCTTGCTGACTGGCGGCGGCGAGCGGAAGTTCACCCCCTGGCGCTTACGCCCAACTCGGGCAAAGCGCGACTTTATCGTATGATGCTGAAAACAAAGGGCAATACAGGAAGCGATGGAATGCATGCGTGGGCCGATACCCGATGGATGAAACTATTACTCAGCGGCGTAGTGGCCGCTTTATCACTGGCTCAGACAGCCTTGTGCGTCGCGGAAAACAGCAATGGTAAAACGCTGTATCTACAGCGCTGTGCTGTGTGCCACGGGCCCGATATCAAAGGCACGGGGCCATTGGCAAAAAAAAGTAATCCGCCAACCCCCGACCTGACAACTGCCACCTTCAAGAAACGACTCCATGATTATCCTGGCGTTATCGTCTCCTCGGTCATCCTTCGCCCCAATGGCAACCTGATCCCCAAGACGCTGCAAGACAATGGCGTAAAGATCGCGCCACATGCCTGGAGCGTTAAAGACTTTCGCGATTTGCATCAATACATGAGTGAGGTCATTTCAAACAAATAGTGGGTCGGCGATGAGCAGCAATTGCCCCACTTAATAGGAAGCATTACTATTCACGCCCCGCCTTCCCAGTGCTCTCGCGATGACTCCTCAGCCGCCCCGCAGAACAGGCTTTTTCGAGCACTACGAAGAGTTGATCGGAACCTGGACGCGCCGCCTGAGAAACCGTCAGCAAGCCGAAGACCTGGCGCACGACACCTTCGTGCGGGTGCTTGAGTCCGCTGCCTGCGAGGTGGCGCAGCCCCGCGCCTACCTGCATCAAACCGCGCGCAATATTGCGGTGGATGCCTACCGCCGCGAAGACCGCCGCGAGACGTTGACGCTGCAGGCGATTGATCACAGCACGCCTCACAGTAGCGACCCCGAGCATTACATGCACGCGATCCAGTTGGCCGACGCCATCGAGCGGGCGCTGGCCGAGTTGCCGCTCAACTGTCGCAGGATTTTCATCTGGCAAAAGATCGAAGGGCTCACCCAGCAGGAAATCGCCACACGCCTGGGGCTGTCTAAAAACATGGTGGAAAAGTATATGATCCGCACCCTGCGGCATCTGCGTGATCGTCTGGATGCGAGCGCGCCATGACCGGCTTTGAAACAGGATCTTCCACGATGGATAACCGTGTCCGTGATGAGGCCGCGCAGTGGTTTGTACGCCTGCAAGATGGCCCATTGAGCGCCCAGGAACGCCAACGTTTCGATGCCTGGCGCAGGTCGCAGCCCGCGCATCAATACGAAATCGATGTGCTGCAAGGGCTATGGAGTGCGACGGATTTGCTGCCCAAGGCCCGCTTGCAGGCGCTGGGCGATGCGCCGACCGAGCGCCTTGGACGGCGTGCGCTGCTGCGTTATGCCGTGGCCGCCAGTGTGGTCGCCATTGCAGTGGGCCTGGGTGCGTACCGCGGTCTGTGGCAGCCAAAGCCCTACAATGCCGAATTCAGCACGCGGTTAGGCGAGCATCGTCAGGTGACCTTGCCTGACGGTTCCGTGATGGACCTCAACAGCCGCAGCGTGGTCGCGGTTCATTACGAAAAGGGCCGTCGGGGCGTAGAGCTCAAGCAGGGCGAGGCGATGTTCAGCGTGCAGCATGACGCCGGGCGCCCGTTTGTGGTCGCAGCCGGGGCAGGGCAGGTGACCGTCACCGGCACGCGCTTTGATGTACGTCGGGAGGCGGACCAGACCCGCGTGGCGGTCGAAGCCGGCACGGTCAAGGTGCAGGGCCGGGCATCCGATCACATCGTCACGCTCACCGCCGGGCGTGGCACCCATGTCGATCCCCAAGGCCAAGTGGCGGCGGCCTACGCGGTGAACCCTGAAGAACTGACCGCGTGGCGCAACGGTAAACTGGTGTTCAACAACGCCACCTTGGTCGACGTGGCGCGGGAAGTGTCGCGCTACCGCGAGCAACCGCTGCGGGTCAGTACGGCAGCGGTGGGCAATCTGCGCTTGACCAGTGTCTTCAACTCCAGCGATACCGATGCCTTGCTCAAGGCCTTGCCCCACATCCTGCCGGTCGCCTTGCGCACTCTGCCGGACGGTAGCCAGGAAATTATTTCGCGCTGACATTCAGGTTTTTTTCGAGTTCTTCGTCTTCTCCTGCAACTGCAACTGGTTTGCATTAACGGCCGCGCATGCTTGCGATCACAGGACTAGGTTCGACGTGAAAAAACTTGCCCCCCACAACAATAAAATTTCCCGCTGGGCGCCCTTGGCCCTGGCCGTTGCCATCAGTACCGCACAGGCTGCCGAGGGTATCCACATTCGTGCGCAATCCCTCGGCGCAGCCTTGAGCCAATTGGGCCAGCAGACCTCGCTGCAAGTGTTCTTCAGCCCCGATATGGTTGCTGGCAAGCAAGCTCCTGCGGTCGATGGCAATCTCTCGCCCGAACAAGCCCTGCGGCAATTACTGCAAGGCAGTGGCCTGGATTACCAGATTGACGCCGGCTCCGTGACCTTGCGTCCGGTGAGCCGCGGCACCGGTGAAGCGGGCTCACCGCTGGAACTGGGGGTCACCGATATCAAGGTGGTGGGCGACTGGCTTGCCGACGCCGATGCCGAAGTGGTGCAGAACCATCCCGGCGCACGCACCGTCATTCGACGCGAAGCCATGGTAGAGCAGGGCGCGATGAACATCGGTGACGTCCTGCGCCGCGTGCCTGGCGTGCAAGTGCAGGAATCCAACGGCACTGGTGGCAGTGATATTTCCCTCAACGTCGGCGTACGCGGCCTGACCTCGCGCCTGTCACCGCGCTCCACCGTGCTGATTGACGGCGTACCGGCTGCGTTCGCTCCTTACGGCCAGCCACAGCTGTCGATGGCGCCGATTTCTGCCGGTAACCTGGAAAGTATCGACGTTGTCCGCGGTGCGGGTTCGGTGCGTTATGGGCCACAGAACGTCGGCGGCGTGATCAACTTCGTGACCCGTACGATCCCGCAAGACTTCTCCGGTGAAGTCGGCACCACCCTGCAAACGTCTGCCCACGGTGGTTGGAAGCATGTAGAGAATGCCTTTATCGGCGGCACTGCCGACAACGGTATCGGCGCCGCGCTGCTGTACTCCGGGGTCAACGGTAACGGTTACCGCAACGGCAACAACGGCAACGACATCGATGATGTGATCTTCAAAACCCACTGGGCGCCGACCGATCAAGACGATTTCTCGCTGAACTTCCACTATTACGATGCCAGCGCCGATATGCCCGGCGGCCTGACCCAGAAGCAGTTCGATGCCAACCCGTACCAATCGGTGCGTGACTGGGACAACTTCAGCGGGCGCCGCAAGGACGTGTCGTTCAAGTACATCCGCCAGATCGACGACCGCACCCAGGCCGAAGTGCTGACTTACTATTCCGACAGTTTCCGTGGCAGCAACATTGCCAACCGCGATCTCAAGACCCTCAGCTCCTACCCGCGCACCTACTACACCTTCGGCATCGAGCCGCGTGTGTCCCATGTGTTTGACCTGGGGCCCAGTACCCAGGAAGTCAGTGTGGGGTATCGCTACCTCAAAGAAGGCATGCACGAGGAGGCCACCAGCCTGAACCTGGTCAACAACGTACCGACGCCGGGCGGGCAGAGCGACGGTCACGTGTATCAGGACCGCACGGGGGGCACTGAAGCCAACGCCTTCTATATCGATAACAAAATCGATATTGGCAAATGGACCATCACCCCGGGCATTCGCTTTGAAGATATCCGTACCGAATGGCATGACCGCCCGGTCGTTGCCCTGAACGGCAAGCGTACCGAGGAAAAACGCCGCGAGGTCCACAACAACGAACCGCTGCCGGCGCTGAGCGTGATGTACCACGTGTCTGACGCCTGGAAACTGTTCGCCAACTACGAAACCTCCTTCGGCAGCCTGCAGTATTTCCAACTCGGCCAGGGCGGTACCGGCGACCAGACGGCCAACGGCCTGAACCCGGAAAAGGCCAAGACCTACGAGGTCGGTACGCGCTACAACGACAGCGTCTGGGGCGGCGAAGTGACGCTGTTCTACATCGACTTCTCGGATGAACTGCAATACGTCAGCAATGACGTGGGCTGGACCAACCTCGGCGCCACCAAGCACAGCGGCATCGAAGCATCCGCCCATTACGACCTGTCCAACCTCGACCCGCGCCTCGACGGCCTGACCGCCAACGCGGGCTTCACCTACACCAAGGCCACCTCCGAAGGTGATGTGCCGTTCAAGGGCCGTGACCTGCCACTGTATTCCCGCCAAGTGGCGACCCTGGGCCTGCGTTACGACGTCAACCACTGGACCCACAACCTGGACGTCTATGCCCAGTCCGGCCAGCGTGCGCCCGGCACCGGCACCACCTATATCACCCAAGGCTCTGCTGATGGCCAATACGGTGATATCCCCGGGTATGTCTCGGTCAACCTGCGCAGCGGCTACGACTTTGGCGCGCAACTGTCGAACCTGAAACTGGGCGTGGGCGTGAAGAATGTCTTCGACCAGCAGCATTACACACGCTCTAGCGACAACAATGCAGGGTTGTACCTGGGTGAGCCTCGCACGTTCTTCCTACAGGCAAGCGTAGGGTTTTGAGCTTTAGCCGATGAAGAAAAATCGCGATCTCAAAGGTCGCGATTTTTTTTTGGCCCGGGCCAGGGGCACCGCCCATTCATCGCGAGAAGATCGCCGCTGTCCAAGCTGTTTCCTACACCTTGATCACATATTGTTGCTGGATCAGGAACTGATTCCGACGCAAAACCACACATGGGAAAGCTGGTGGGCTTCGACATTGCGTTGGAGCGACAAGCTGAAAATCGCCCACTGTCATGGAGAAACTTATGTCGGTATCGATGTTGGATACACCCGTCTCTGCTTCAGCAACGTCTGACCTTCCACCGGCCAAGGTCGACATTAAAGTCGCTAACGAGGCTGCGGCTGCGCGTTCTTTCAATGGCCAGAATGCTGCCCATGTTAATTTCCAATCCAGGGAGAACAAGGACGGGCCGGTATTTGGTAGTCCTCAGGCGCCGACCACCGCGGCTGACGCGCATGGGCGTCACCACAGCCCGCAGGGGGCGCAGAGTTTGCTGAGCCAATTCAAGCAGTGGGTCGGTCATTGCTTCAGCGGACATCGGCCGCCCACGCATCCTGGTTGTGAACATCGGCCGCCAAGGCCGAACCCAGGTTGCAGCAACCCGCCCCCCAGACCGAATCCTATTGAGAGCAATCCTCCACCACGACCGGACCCCACCGCAGGTCGACCGTATCCGCCCGCCCCCGGCAGGCCGGATCCGCAGTACGCGTTGAAGAACCGCGAAGAGTTGGCCCAACAACTGCTCGACAACTTCAATGCCTTCAGAGACCCGAAGAAGCCTGGCTACGTCAGCGTTGACAGCATTCTTGCGATGGCGAAAAGAGGGTGGTCGCCTAATCCCGTCATGAACGAGAACATCCGCCTGGCCAATGAGCTGCTACGACGTCCGGAACTGATGGCAGCGATGGATAGGCACAGTTCCACCGGCGCCCTGGATGGTCTTATCGACCGGCAAAAACTGAATATGGTGATCAAAGGAGAGAACTACTTCAAGTACAAGACTGACAAGGAACTGGCCGGTGAGCTGCTTGATCATTTCGACGAGTTGAAGAAAAGGAGCGGGGGCTCAAGCCTGAAAATCAGCGAACTGAAAGAGTGGGCGCGCAAGCCGCTCACTGGCGATGCAGCCAAGGATCATCTGATTCAGTTATCCCAGGAAATACTCACGCGCAGTGACGTGCTCGAAAAAATGGATAACCACCTCAGTAAAGACGGCGATGGGAAGATCAGCCGTAGAGGGCTGTACTCGTTGTCCCGCTGACCGCTCTTGCGGCGCCACCTTTTTGAGGTGGCGCCAGTTTTATATGTTTCAAGGAACGAATTATTCCCGGTTGCCACATAGGTGGTACCTGCGGTAGTGATTTGGCATGCCGTTTTTTCAGCTTTCGAATGAGGGAAAACATATGACTTCAACCTCGTTTAATTCCCCCAAACCTGGCCCTCTCGAGCTTTTGCGCAACACCCAGCAAGCGAGTCTGGCAATGCCAGAGGAGTGCGCAGCGTCGCAAAGTCTTCCCTTTGAGTCGACCGAATATGAGGCCGAGGCGCGGCGCATGAAGGCTTATGCCGGCGAGCGCAAATTCCAGGCGCCCGTTTCGGATGATTTTTCCCGGGGCCTGCTGGCGGAGTTGCAGACGCCGGGGGCCGGTGGCGATTCATTGAAAGACACCGGCTTGATCAACAGCCTGGCAGGCTGGTGGCGTAGGCGAAAGCTGGATGAGGGTGGTTGACCACGGTTTTACATATTGTCATTGGTATTAGCCTTTTACTCGGAACTGTCGAGCCCATCCAACCACACATGAGGTACCTGCCTGAGGAGAGTCTATTCGTTGATTTTGCCCATCACGGCACAGACCACCCAGCGGATATGCATCTGAAAAGAGTTGGAGAAAACCCATGACAATTAAGGGTGCAGTACCTTCCGGCCGGCCGCTTCCTCCCGACAGGCTGGCCGCACAATCAACCACTCCACCACCGGTCTGCCAATCTGAAACCTGGTATGAAGCCCCATCCGCGCCCTCGGCTGGAGGCTCGCACAAACCCTTTCTCTTGCGTGGGACCTTATCCGCTCTGCGCTATCGAGACTTGCAGAACTCCCCCGTTGAGCGGGCCAGTGGTTCCCTGCCAAGTGCAACTACAAAGGATAGCCAGTTGGCAAAGGCCTTGGAAAAATCCTTCGGCGCGGTGCACCCGTTTCTGAATGACGGGCGCTTGACTTGGACGTCCTTGAAGCGGATCGCTGCTCAACCGACGGGTGAAAACGAGGTGTTGGACAACGCGATCCAGGTCGTCAGAGAAATTCTCAAACGCCCTCGGCTAAGCGACGCTATCTTCAGCCGTGATGGCGATATCACACGTGACAGCCTCAGTGCGGCTGCCCAGACCTTGCAGGGCAACAGCTCTCCAAGTGTTTTCAGCCAGGATCCGTTTCATGCCCAAAGCAATGCACAGGTGGTGCAAGCGCTGCAAAGCCAGTTTGCGCACCTGCGAGACGAGACCATGGATCGAACCTATCTCTTTGAAACGCATCAGTACGTTGAAATAGCCAAGCTTCGGTCGGTTATGCAAGACCCGTATGAGGTAGATCAACACGGCGCGCCTGTGCTGGATACGTCTACAGGCATGCCCAGGTCCCAATACAGCGAGCTCAGTGTCTACACAGCGAAGAATATTCTTGACCGTCCGGGTTTGCTGTCGTCATTACAGCGAGCCAATGGCACACGACTGTTTGGCCCGCCTCATAAGGACGGTTGGCTCAGCAACAAAAGCCTCGAACGTTGGCGGGAGCAGGACGATGCTCGCAAAGCGCGTTGAAGCTTGGACTCATACCTTGAGGATTTTTCCACTGATGGCTACTGCCGCCAGCAATACCGCGATCAGGATGAACGCAGTACTCAAGCTGCTGCCATGGGCGATAAAGCCAATCATGGCGGGGCCGGCGAGAATCCCGGCGTAGCCCAATGTGGTGATGGCAGGCACTGCGATGTGCTCTGGCATCACCGTTTGCTTACCCACGGCGGTATACAGTACCGGTACGATATTCGAACACCCTGCACCCACCAGCGCGTAGCCGAGCAGCGCCGTTTCCCACGTTGGCAATAGGGTCGCGAGGAGCAAGCCGGCACAGGCCAGCGCGCCACCGATCACGATTACGCGAGTGGGGCCCAGGCGTCGAACAATGGCATCGCCGGTCAGGCGTCCAGCAGTCATGGTCAAGGCAAATGCCGCGTACCCCAGGCCGGCGTAAGCCTCATCCAGGCCGCGCTCGGCGCTGAGGAACACAGCACTCCAATCCAGCACGGCACCTTCAGCCAGGAATACGATGAAACACAGGCAACCGATAAACAACACCACGCCATGGGGCACTGCAAATGCCGGTCCCGAGCTTTTGCTGCCATAAGGCAACAAATGCGGTGCGGCTTTCAACAGCGCCGCCACCGTGATAACGACGACCACCAGAGTCGCCTGCAATGGCGACAGGCCCAGCCCCAGCAAGCCCGCAACCCCCGCTGCGCCGACAATGCCCCCCAGGCTGAACAACCCGTGAAAGCCCGACATCATGGTTTTGCCACTGGCGCGCTCAACGATCACCGCTTGCAGGTTGACGGTGGAGTCCACGGTGCCCAGGCCCGCGCCAAACAGGAATAACCCCGCGATCAACAGCGGGATCGAACTGACAGTGGCCAGCATCGGCAGGGCCAGGCAGATCATCAGCGTCCCTGCGGTGAGCACGCGTCGGCAGCCAAAGCGAGATGCCAGCACGCCCGCAGCGGGCATCGCGATGATCGACCCCACCCCCAGGCACAACAACAGCAGGCCAAGGGTGCCTTCATTCAGATTTGCACGCGCCTTTGCGTACGGCACCAAAGGTGCCCAGGCGGCGATACCGAAACCTGCGATAAAAAAAGCGATGCGGGTCGACATCTGCTCCAGCCGCCCGGGAACCACGGGGGCAGGGGTGGGAATGGCAGTCATGAAAAATCCTTGGTTTGGCGTTCAACGAACGATGTCCGGCGCGACATCCTTGCACATCAGGCCCTCTCGAGCGAGCTGGGTTCCTTTTGTTATCAGGATTAAAAGCGCAGATTGCGAGCATTTTTTTTACAAAAAATGGAACGCTTTGGCGTGGGGTAACCACGTAGGAATGGTCGAACCTGTAGGAGGTGGTCCGGAAGGTGTGTACTCCCTGCAGGAGTGGCTGAACCCCAGGTTCTTGCAGTGGCTTACTGCCTTTGCGCCCACCTCCCACAGATCGACCGTTCTGTAATACGCTGCTGTCCCGATGGTCGATAAGTGAGCGGACGAACCGATGAAAAATCTCTGGCTGGCGTGGTCATGACTCGGTTCTACGATGCACGCGGAAATATCTATGGGGTGGTCAGCCCGGCCCATTTGCGCGGTCTGGGTATCGATGTGCCCGACAACGCCCGCTTGGCTGCAAGCACGCGCGAGATGTGGGCCGCATCGGCCATTGCGTCCGAATGTGGCTGGGGTGCATTACCACCACCGACCGGTGCAAAGGCGTATCGCTGTGATGGTTTGTTAGTCGGGCCATTTCAAGCACGGCCACCGTTTGATCTGCTGATCATCAATACCGACAGTTCTCTCGCCGAACGCAGTGGTAATGGCCTGACCATTTTTGCCCAGGCGTTAACCGACCAGGGGTTAATGGTGCACGGTAGCGAGTTGCGGGTGTATCACGATAAGCCGGATGCGGTATCGCCCGTGATCACCTATGTCGAGCCGGCGAAGCATGAACAGGTGCCAGGCTTCTGGCTGGCGTTGGGCAGGCCCGAGTTTGGCCCCTTGGCGGTGGGGGCGGTCGGTGTGAGCCCTGTGGTCGCGGCACATCATGAATTCAGCCGCGTGGCGGCATTGGCGTCGATCAATGCGCAATGGGGAAACAGCCAATTTGTCCGGATAGGCAACCCTCATTGTGTGACGCTGGTTGAGCATGTGTCGGCGTTGCCGGTTAATGACACGATGCACCAGTTGGCACTTTTCAATCGGTTGAAGGCCATCGCTTTTGCACCGCCGGCAGGGTGCGGGCAACTCTGTGTTGGCGGGGTCAACCTGCAATGGGTTGCTCGAGACGCTGGCAATCGAGTCATCGCGCGCGTATTTGAGCGAGGAGAGGGGCCTACGGCGTCTTCGGGGACCAGCGCCAGCGCAGTAGCATGCGCGGCATGGCGCGCGGGTTGGATTGAGGGTGACGACGTAACGGTGGTGATGCCGGGTGGCACGGCGCCAGTGCGATTGCAGACCGAGTCTGGAAATGTGCTGAGTGTGAGTCTTTTCGGGACGGCGCGACTAATTATGTAGATCTCGGAACAGCAGGTGCCTTGAATTAGTGTCAGTCGTTTCCTTAAAGCTTAGTTGTAAATAGACAAGCAACAGTCCGCGTTTTCTGTTTGTTATGGAAAGTATTAATATTTTGTAAAAAGACACTTCCATCCTCGTTGTACGAAACTTCTTTTTTATTCGGTGCGGGCCGAAAATCGCCTGAAATCGCTAAGCTTGAGCATGTTCAGGTGCTTTTTTTCCAATCCAGTTGGCGTTGGCGAAAGAGAGTCGTTCAATCGAAAAGTTGATGGCGGGTAACAAAGGATGGTTAACAAGTTTCTTTCGTCATGTTTCAAATTGATCCTTTCAGAAATAAATACAGATCTTCAGGTAGTAGCGTTCAAAGGCAGCGAAGCCCTCGATCAACCTTACTTCATACAGGTGCAGTTAGTCAGCGAAGATCCTTCTCTTGACCTGGAGGCATTGCTTCATAAACCCGCCTATCTGGACTTCGGGGAAGCAGGGCAGGGCCTGCATGGGCACGTCTACGCCATCGGTCGGGACGATCCCGGTGCGCGACTCACCCGTTATCACATCACGCTGGCTCCACGTCTGGCATCCCTTGCCCATCGTTGCGACCAGCGGATTTTCCAGCAGCGCAGCGTACCGCAGATCATTGCGACGGTCCTCGAACACCACGGCATCTTCTCTGACGCCTATGCCTTTGAACTCGGGCCGGTGGTGTATCCGCCACGCGCGTTTTGCGTGCAGTACAGGGAGTCCGACCTGCATTTTATCCAGCGGCTGTGTGAAGAGGAGGGCATCCACTATCACTTTCGTCACAGCGTGGACAATCATCTGCTGGTGTTCGGTGATGACCAGACAGTATTTCGACGGTTGCCGGTGCAGCGGTATTGCTCGTCGCCTGATCCGGTGCTCCAGAGCCGTGTTGTACAGCGCTTCGACCTGCGATTGGAGACGCGCAGCCGGCGCACTGTACGCCGTGACTATGACTTCGAGCACCCTTCATTTCGCCTGCAAAAAGAGGCCGGTGCCGTGCAGGCGCAAACTTTGGAAGACTATGCCTACCCTGCCGGTTTTAAGGGGCATGCGCGCGGCGCGCAGCTGGCGCGACGCGGCCTGGAGCGTCACGAGCGTGATCGCCACAGGGTGTTGGGCAAGAGCGATCAGCCGGCATTGCGCAGTGGTCACTTCCTTGAGCTATGTGATCACCCCGACCCACTCTGCAACGATTTATGGCTGCTGACTTCGGTGCGTCATGAGGGTTACCAGCCGCAGGTGTTGGAGGAGTCGATGGTTGAAGCCAGTGGATTCCAGGGCTATCGCAACCGATTCACCGCGACACCCTGGCGTGCAGTGCATCGACCGGCGCTCAAGCATCCCAGGCCAACGATCAGTGGCAGCCAGACCGCGACGGTAACCGGGCCTGCGGGCGAAGACGTGCATTGCGATGCCTATGGTCGGGTGAGGGTGCGCTTTCATTGGGATCGTGTGGACAACCGCGAGGGGGCGAGCAGTTGCTGGCTGCGCGTGGCGTCCGGTTGGGCGGGGGACGGGTTTGGTGCCATGGTGATTCCACGGGTAGGCATGGAAGTGCTGGTGAGCTTTCTGGAGGGCGACCCGGACCACCCTCTCGTCACGGGCTGCCTACCCAATGCATCACACCTGCCAGCCTATCCCTTGCCGCAGCACAAGACACGCAGCGTGCTGCGTAGCCGCAGCTCACCGGATGGCGGAGGGGCTAACGAGTTGCACGTTGAAGATCGACGCGGCGAAGAGCTCATCTACCTGCACGCCCAGCGTGACTTGGAACAACGGGTGGGTCATGACAGTCGCCTGGAGGTAGAGGGCGATAGCCTGACTCGCGTTGGCCAGAGCCTGGTGTTCGAAGCTGGGCAGCGGGTTCACCTCAAGGCGGGTGCCAGCCTGGTCATTGAGGCCGGTGCGCAACTGAGCTTGATGGCTGGCGGGGAACACTTGGTGATGCAAGCGGGCAGTATCTCAAGCAGCAGGCCCCTTACCCAGGCCGGTTCGTCGGTCGCAAACAGTTCGGCGAGCCCGGCTTTGTTCGCTGGCGCGCAGTTGTCGGCAGTGCAAAGCGTCGTCATGGACTTGGCCAGGCAACTGGGCGCGGACTTTTGCCCCCTGTGCGAGCGCTGCCGCGAAGGCCTGTGCGATATCACGCAGAGGGCGGCTTGATGGACAGCTTGCCTCATCGTTGGATGGCCCAACAGCTGCAGAACGGGCACCGATTGTGCCTGATAGTGGAGGGTAGCGACGAGACTCGCCAGCCTCTATTGACAGGTTGCGCCCCGTCGCACTATTGCAATCTCTATAGCGACACCGCCGCGGCGGAGCTGGCGGGTTCTGGCCCGATCATCCTCTTGCTTGAGCAGATCAATGAACCCGCCCTGGCTGATCTGTTGCAACGCCCCGAGTCAAACTGGGGGTGGCTCGCGAGCTTGTCGGCTACCGACTTGGCGGATGTGGCGCGCCATTGGCGCGAAAGGCTGCTGATAGGGCCAGAGGGCCAGCAGGCGCTTTACCGCATTCACGACAACCGCACCTTGGCCCGCGCCCTGGCCTATCTGGCCAAAGAGCATTGGCCGGTCTACCTCGGGCCGCTGATCAGTGTGTGCTATTGGCACGAAGGCCATTGGTGCCATCACGAAAACCCTGCACCGGGCGATTACCCAGCGCCTCTGCTCCCGCCTTGGCTCGATACACCCAACCCCCAGGCCGAAGCCATCCTGAACGTCAATATCCTGCGTTACCTGTTGGCGGAACACAGTGAAGACCTGGCGGCATTGGTCGAATTCCAAGACCCAAGGATTTGGCTGGCCCAGGTACTGGCGCAGGCGCGCGCTTGGCAATGGCGGGAGCCGGAGAAGCTCGAATTTCTGGTGGTGCGTCGTTTGGCAGAGGCGACCCGAAGCAGTGTTATCCATTGGCAGCCGAGGGCCGGCGAGGCGCCAGGGGAGCATTTTGAACGGGTGGTGGAGCAGTGGCACAGGGAGGTAGGGAAAGGTGAATAGGTGGATAGGGTGGGTGTTGCTGGTTGTTGCGGCTGCGTGGCTTTCGGGGTGTACGGGGAGGACGGTGGAGCGTTTTACATTGGAGGTGGATTTGCCGGCGCAATTTGAACTTAAAACGGCTGCCAACTACCGGCCCGCAACGGGTGAGACCTGCACCTTGCCTCGGCGGCGAGGCAAAAGACCTGAGCGGAAAGTCTTTTTTACAGACTACAAGCCTGTGGCGAGCAGTGTGAGTTACGAGTTGCCACTGACTGAAACGGTAGAAGGATGTCCGTTGGTCCTGCGCAGCGTGGAATTTGACTTCTATGCGAAGTGGGGGACGCGGAGTACGGATGTGGGCGGGAATTTCGGGAGTATTTCCATTCGAGACCGTTTGGAGGCCGACCTGCCTGGGATGCCCGAGTCGGGTGTGCAGGAAGTCCTTGGGCAATGTAAGTGGCACTTTCGGACGGTAGGGCCTTTGCATGCGATTAGAAAACTCCTGATCTGCAATTCATTGGATTCGATGGGCAAGTTGCAAGAGTCGCGGGTAGGGGGCGTTGTACAAAGAGATCAACTGCCGGGGAAAAAACTCAAGGTTGTGTTGAATTTGACTGATGAGGAACGACCCGCCTTTGACGATAATTGGATAAATGTTCCAGGTGGATGGAAGCGATGTAGGGGTAAGAACTTTGCCGATCGGGACGCTTATTGCAACGGCAATACCACCGACTTTAAACCGATAAAAATGCCGGATGGTCGCATTTGTAATATTTATCCATCGTGTGAGTAATAAGGAGTAGGCCATGTATTTGGACGCAAGGAAGCGACCCTTTTTCAGTGACAGCACGCCAGCTTGTTCATTGCGAGGGCAGTGGGTGAGTTTTTGCTTGGTCGATGAAACTGGAGTTGGGGCGACGTACGGCGGCCTGTCGTATACGGTCCGCGACAGCGCTGGACGAGAGTACAAAGGTAGATTGAACGAGGAAGGATTCGCCAAGCTAAAAGACATTTACAGCGGTCCTGTGGTCCTCGTTTTTGACGATTTGTATTCAGGAACCGAGCAGCCATATCGTCGGTTAATGATGCGGCCGACTTATCAGCTACCTATCACCGAGCTTCAATTTCGTGCTGAGCAAACCAGATTTGCTTCGGTCGATGGACGTCGTATTGAAGCCAATCCCGCTCAACATCAACCCAACAGATTTTATCAAGTCGAAGTTAGAGATTTAGTTCGTCATGTTGCCCATTTGCCTCCGACAACGCCTCGAGTCCACTCTCCCAAGCGTCACGCACTGAAAATGATGGCCGATCTGGGCTTCGGCCCCCCTCAGCCTTCATTGGTGGGTATCGTACTGTTCCCCAACAAGCACACCGTTCTGGAAGTGCGACCACTACGGGCCTTACGCCCCATCTTATCCACCGAAGACGGCTTCTGCGCCCTTAACCTATACCAACTGGCATTGTTTGCTGCGTTGAGTTACTGCGATTTTGGACAGGCCCCCGCCGAAAAACCATTAGACGAAGTCCGGTTTCCGTTGGATCCGAGCGTTGGAAATTTATTCGCTGAACAGCTTTCGGTGTATCACGAAGCCTGGCGAATTGATCCGAAGCAATCACACCGGTTTTACCCGATCTACGAAGATATTCCTTACTCCCGGCGTTTCGAAATCCTGCCGTTCGATCCCGTGTTGTATCCCCAAAATCGCCCGGAACGAAACGAAGAGCAGGAGCATCCCGCACGTTTGCACTTTTTCGATGATGAAAAATTCGGTACTGACACCCAGGCCTTCATCACCCACCACGATGAAGTCATCCTGATCTCTGTGCGAGGAACGGTCAGCCGTGCCGACGCATTACGTGACGCCGACGCCCATCAGGTGGCCTTCGAAGGCGGTGTTGGAAAAGCCCACGATGGTTTTTACCAGGCCTATCGGGCGCTGCGTAATTTCGTATTGCAATATCTTGATCAGTTTCACACCGGCCAGCGCATCGTAATGTGCGGCCACAGCCTCGGCGGCGCCATAGCACTGCTGTTGGCAGAAGGACTGCGCCGAACCCCAGACGCCCATTACAACATCCTGCTCTACACCTACGGCGCCCCCCGCGCCGCCGACTCTGAATTTACCGCCGGTGCCTCTTCCCTGGTCCACCACCGCATCGTCAACCACAACGACCCCGTCCCCAGCGTCCCGGCGCCCTGGATGAATACCACCGCCAAGCTCTGGATTCCCGGGGCCATCACGCTATTCAGCAACCCCGTACCCGGTGGCCTGTTGTTCGCCGCAGGGCTGGTGCGCGTGGGTGGTAACCCCTATCGACATCATGGCGAGCAATATCATTTCATGCCGATCACGCTCCCGGATGGCAGCCATTCTTCGGTGTTATGGAAGCCTGGCTGTGAATCCCTCCAAGAAGCGGGTTGCAACCGCGCATTGCAACTGCAGGGCGACATGCCCGACCGCGATAATTTGCTGAGGCAGCTGTTTCAAGCCGACCAGCACTTCATGACCACCAGCTACATCCCCGCGGCGTGGGCGACATTGCGCCGCTGGCAACAAACCCTGGAGAGTGAGGGCTCGTTGGTGACCCAGAGGGAATTCGAGCTGCTCGACCGGGCCTTTGAAGACATGCGCGAGCAACTACGGACCAAGCGGCGTGAACTTGCTCTGCGGCGCCCTGCCAATGATCGTAGCCATGAACCTACTGATGCCTTGAACGCAGAGATCGACCGTTTGCACACCAGCCGCGAACGCTTGGCAAGCCTGCGCTGGCGTCGCCTGCAAGCCCGCGATGTCTACGGCAGCCATGCCTCTTCTGCACGTCTGCAAGCGAGCCTCAAGCGTTGGTTCCGCCATTGCGAGAATCGTGAGCCGGCCCAATTCACCAGCGTTCCGCCGCCTTCCCACGATGAACAGGTACGGGTGCAAACGTTGGACATCGACTCAGTCGTCTAACCCACGCGGTTACATAAACTCTACCTGTGCCGGTTGCCGTTTCATCAGTACCTTGCCGCTGCGAATCGAGTACAACGGCAGGCCCTGGCTACGTATGACTTCGTAGTCGCTGTCGGCCGACAGGATCAGCAGGTTGGCCGGGCGACCTGCTTGCAACCCATAACGATCGCCCAGGGCCAGGGCTTTGGCACTGTTGTCGGTGACCAGGTCCAGGGCGTTTTGCAAATTGCGGTAACCGAGCATATGGCAGATGTGCAGACCGGCCTCCAGTACTCGCAGAATGTTGCCGTTACCCAGCGGGTACCAGGGATCGACGATGGAATCCTGGCCGAAACACACGTTCATGCCGGCCTCAAGCAGTTCGTTCACACGGGTGACACCACGGCGTTTCGGGAAGTTGTCGAAGCGGCCCTGCAGGTGGATGCTTTCGGTGGGGCACGAGACAAAGCTGATGCCGGAGTGTCCTAGCAGGCGAAACAGCTTGGCGCAGTAAGCATTGTCGTAGGAACCCATGGCGGTGGTATGGCTGGCGGTCACGCGGGCACCCATGTCGCGGCTGCGGGCTTCTTCCGCGAGGACTTCGAGAAAGCGTGAGTGGGGGTCGTCGGTTTCGTCACAGTGCACGTCCACCAGGCAGCCAGTGCGTTCGGCCAGATCCATGAGGAACTTCACCGAACTCACGCCTTGGTCGCGGGTGTATTCGAAGTGGGGAATGCCACCGATCACATCGGCACCCAGGCGAATGGCTTCTTCCATCAACTCACGACCATTGCGGAATGACTCGATGCCTTCCTGGGGAAAGGCGACGATTTGCAGGTCGATCAGGTGGGTGCTCTCTTCACGTACCTCCAGCAGGGCCTTGAGTGCGGTGAGGTCCGGGTCGGTGACGTCGACATGGGTGCGCACATGCTGGATGCCATGGGCGGCGAGGGCCTGAATGGTTTTTTTGGCCCGGGCCTTGGTGTCTTCCAGAGTAATGGTGGCCTTGCGTTCGCCCCAGCACTCGATGCCTTCAAACAGCGTACCGCTCATGTTCCAGCGCGGCTCGCCGGCGGTGAGGGTGGCGTCGAGGTGGATGTGGGGCTCGACAAAGGGCGGTATGACCAGGTTGCCGGCGGCGTCCAAGTCGCCGGCCATCAGTGTGGGCGCTCCGGTTTGCGCAGTGATGCTGGCGATCCGGCCATTTTCCAGGTGCAGATCATGCAGGCCTTCACGGTTGCGCAGGCGGGCATTGATGATGTGCATGGGCAAGTTCCTCTTGGCTAAAAAATCAGGCAGACAGCCGCCAGATCCTCAGGACGATACCGATGTCCAGGCGGTCATGGCGCGTAGTATGGCGCTGAGCAGCACATAGGTCAGCGATGCGGCAAAAATTCCCACCAACGGCGCGACCCACGGCGAGTTGAACGCGACCACGGTACCCACCCCATACGCGATCAGACCTGGCCAATTGAATGCCGGTAAGTGAGCCTCTGCCAAGCGCGGATATTGGCCGCGATAGCGATAGAAGAAGTCCGCCATGATCACGCCTCCTATCGGCGGGATGACCGTGCCCAGCAGGATCAGGTACGGCACCAACAGGTCGTACATGCCGAACAAGGCGAGCAGGGTGCCGATCACCGCGCCGGCCAGGGTCACGCTCTTGCGACGCTGGGTACGCAGCAGGTTGCAACCGGCGACGGCGAAGTTGTAGATGGTGTTGTCCTGGGTGCTCCAGATATTGAGCAGCAACATCGCCATCGCCGCCGTGGCGAAACCTTGCAGCAGCAAGACTTCCACTACATCCGGTTGCTGATAGACGATGGCGCCATAGGCCCCGATCAGCACCATCAAACCATTGCCGACAAAAAAGCCGATCAGGCTGGCCAGCACCGCAACCTTGGCCGAGCGCGAAAACCGCGTCCAGTTGGTGGCCTGGGTTGCCCCGCTGACAAAGGTCCCGAACACCAGGGTGATGGCGGTGGACAAGTCCAGCTCAGCGCTGGGCACCACCGCCAGCAGCCCCTCCAGCCCGCCGACCTTTACGGTGGCGACCCACATCGACAGCAGCAACAGGAGCCCCATGGCCGGCACCGCGATGTAGGACAGGATTTCCAAGCCGCGATACCCCACGTAGGCGGTGGCGCAGAACAGTAAGCCAAATACCACCATCAGCCCCAGCACACTGCCCTGGCTCAATTGGAAATACTTGCCCAATACCACTGCTGCCGTGGCTGTGCCCCAGGCATACCAGCCGATCTGGGTAAAACCGAGGATCAAGTCACTCAGCTTGCTGCCCACTTCGCCAAAGCAGAAACGCCCCATCAACACCGAGTTCAAGCCGCTCTTGAACGCGATGTAACCCAAGCCTGCGGCGTAGATACCCAACAACAGGTTACCCAGGGCCACGACGCCGAGCATGTCGATGAAGCTGAACGCCACCCCCAGCTTGCCGCCGGCGAACATGGTCGCGGTAAAAAAGGTGAACCCCAGCAACACCATGGCCGTAGAGGCCAGACCCTTGCGCGCGTGCAAGGGGACTTCGCTGAGAGGGTAGTCGTTGCCGGGGTCTTGTTGCGTCATGGGGGCTGCTCCCTGAGTGGTGACCCAGGTCGTGTGCATCCTGCGTGCCAATGCAGGTGCAGGCAGGTATGCGCTGACGTAGTAAGCCCTTTATAAGGCCGCCTCCTCCCAATCAGCGCAAAAGCAGTGCAGCGGTGAGCCAAACTGGCTCAGTCGATCGGCGTCTGTGCGGGTTTTCCTAATGGATCAGCCCGCCGCTTCGAAAAAAACACCTACAGTTGGCAATGCCAGCCAATTAAGAGCTAGAGCGAACAAACAGTGACCTGTGGCGAGGGAGCTTGCTCCCGTTGGGCTGCGTAGCAGTCCCATCTTTTGGGGCNCGCGACCCAGCGGGAGCAAGCTCCCTCGCCACAGTGACATTCCCCGCAGGTGGTCTTTTCAACACTCGATCACTTACTCGCCGCGATAAATGCACCCACTGGTGCAGGTCTCGTGGATACGGATCGCACTGAGTTCCGGCAACAAGGGTTTCAGTTCATTCCAGATCCACTTGGCCAGCACTTCGCTGGTGGGGTTTTCCAGGCCGGGAATGTCGTTGAGGTAGTTGTGGTCGAGGCGTTCATACAGCGGCTTGAAAATCGCCTTGATCTCCGAGAAGTCGCGAATCCAGCCGGTATGGGGATCCAGGTCGCCGCTCAGGTGGATGGCCACCTTGAACGAATGCCCATGCAGGCGCCCGCATTTGTGGCCTTCCGGTACGTGGGGCAGGCGGTGGGCGGATTCGAATGTAAATTCCTTGAAGATTTCCACGGTATAACCTGTAGGGCAGGGTTTTAAAGGGCTCTGTGCGATTGTCAGCTTTTGGTGTACTGATCAATGTACTGATTGGTCGTTGCTGGGCGTAATTGAGGTCATCCATTCAGCGATTGCCGATTGGCGCCAGGCGACCGAGTTGGGGCCTATTCTAACCTGTTTTGGGAATGTGCCCTCCCTGATCCGACGATAAACGGTATTCCGCCCCAGGCCGGTCGTATGGAGCACTTCATCTAGGCGCAGGAAGCGATCGATGTTCTCTGCTCTGTTCATGGCTCTTTCCTTGCGCCCACCGTGGGCCGCGCTGTCTTGATGATGTGGATTGCCAGGCCGAAGCTGATCAGCAGCCAGGCGCATGTGCCGGCGAAGGCGTAGAGCAGTGCGTCGGTGGCGCCTATGCCGACAAGGCCGGGCCCGGCCCAGAAGAACCAGCCGAGTGTTCCTGCCAGGTACAGCAAAGCGCCCAGCAGTATCAGGGTTAGTTTCATAGCGAACATGGGGTGTGTCCTAGCCGCGCGAGGCGGCATATAGGGGATTGGAGTGATAGCTTTCTGCCTATCTTTCAAACAGGACCGAAGCGGTGTACAAAAGGGTTCAACTTAGTTCGTGATGAGGCATGGACGTGTCACACAACTTCGATGCTCCGATAGCGCACGCTTACCGGGGCCACGTGATGTTTCTCAAGTTCGACTGGCGTCGCCCGAACGATCAGAGCCCTGTTGCCGCAAAGATCATTGAGCCAGCACCCATCAATGGCTTGGGTGAGGTTGCTGCAGAGTTGTTGGGCCCTTGGCCTGACTATCCGGCGGCACTTGATGATGCGATGGCGGCAGCTGAACGATGGATCGACAGTCAGTTGCCCTGATTCCGCTCACCGGCAGGCATGTAGGGGGATTGGGGTTAGGGGTTCTTGCGTTCTGGCGGGGATGGCGGGAATCCAAAGTAGTGCAGGCGCTTTCCGGTGTAGCCGCATTCGCTGCAACCCGTGGACGGGCCACAACTGCAGCCACCCTCGCACCCACAACTGCACCCGGAACAGTTCAAGGTGCAGCAGCCGTGCTGTTCCACCTCGCCGTCCCGGTTGATTGAGTAGTGGGAGCGACGGTCAAGCCGGAAACCGGTGATCTTTCGGCGTCCTCGTAGGTGGCAGACTCCACGCGGAAACCGTACTGGGCTGTTGGGTCATCAACGATCCGGCGAACAGTTCTCATGGCCTGGGCCCCTTGTAGATGAAGACGTAGGCGAACCAGAGGGTGGCGATCATGGCGTCACCCGGCGGAAGGAAACCACCCAGACCCACGGGTTGGCGCCCCAGTCGCCGCCGACGGACGACCAGAGCAGCTTGAACGATTTGCGCGGATCAGCGCTGTACGTATCAATCCCCTCGACGTGCCACCAATCACCCAGTTCGGCATGATCGGTGTAGAGCCGCACGCCCTCGGCCTTGGCTTGCTCCTCGGTGATGTCCTGCAACCGCTCGACGCGTACTCCGGTGATCTTCAGCAGGATGCGGCTGGCCCAGCGAGGCATGTGGATCGACGGCTTCCAGGTGGGCTGCTCCTGCTCGTACGGCGCCAGGTCATCAGCGGCGTACACCAGCTTTCCGTTCTCGCGTGACTGATCAAGGTCATGCATGTCGGAAGGTTGCAGGTATGGCCCGTTCTGGACCTCGAAGTGATCGCAGTACCAGGTCTCGCGCACCCACAGCCGGTCGCCCGGCTGTCCGAACGGGCAAAAGTCGTTGTAGTAACCAATGCTGTTCGGGTGCAACGGACCTTCGCTCGGAAGTTCGTGGCACTCGCCGAGCTGAACGCCGTAGCCGATGTTCTTCAACGCTTGCGCATTCAGCGCCCGCCGCGTGACCGTCTTCCGGCCTTCCAGGATGGCGCGCACCATTGGCGCCGAGAACAGGATGGGGCGTTCCTTTATTTCAGGCATGACTTCGTCCTCGCCGCTATAGCGGCTGACTTTGAAGGGGGAAGGGTAGAGGTTTTGCGGGTGGAGTACGGATGTACTCTTTTCAGGGTTTGGCGTTCAGTACGGCGTCGATACGCTCATTCATGCAGTGGTACTTCCAGGCATCCTGTGGCGGGTCGCTCATCAGCATCACGCCATGGTGCTGGCGCGCCTCACGCAACAACCCCACCGACACGTCCGCCCGCTCATCCGCTGCGGTCAGCAGGGCTTGCAGGACGTCGACCTTGTTTACTGCCCGGTCGTATTCGCCCTTTACTTGGCCGGCCTCGTTTCGCAGGGCGTCACGCTCGGCGGTTACCCGGTAGAACTCGGCGGCCATAACGACATCAGGCCCGTGCGGGTCGTAGCCAATCGTCGCGCCTGCCGCTGAAAGCATCGTCACGACCTGGTATCGGTGAACTTCGGACACAGTAATTTCCTTGCCGGGCCATGCCCGGGCGGTGGAGTGGGGGAGTTAGGCGGCTGCGAGGTATGCTTCGATAACTCGCTGTCCGGCCAGCGGCGGTACTGCGTTGCCCGCCATGTGCATGGTCAGCCGGTGGTTGTCAGGTCGCAGGGTATTGGCCGGGAATGACTGGGCGGCCAGAGCCTCATTTGCACTGAGCATTCTCATCTCGTCGCCGCGTACCAGCGCCCACCGATCCAGCGTGGTGATGGTGCCGATGGGTCTGCCCATGTCTCTGCCCGTGAGCCCAGATCCTTTGCCGTAGTAGGGCATGATGAACTGATCACCGAAGCGATCCCTGCCATTGGCCACGCGTGCAAGAGTTGCCGTGGCGCGTCCTGGCTTATCTATGAGCGACCATTTTCCAGAATTGAAATCAAGGAAGCTGGTGGCTGGCACATGCTCATGCCGTTGTATTTGGAGCATCAGTGGCGCCCTGCTGCGGGTCAGCACCAGAAACAGGCGAATACGATGCTGGGGAACGCCAAGGTCGGCGCAGTCGACGATATGCGGTGCAACCTGGTAGCCAAGAGCCTGAACAGCTGCGAGCCAGGCTGGATATAGCGCCCAGTCCATGAACTCGGCCACGTTCTCCAGTATCCCGCCTTCAGGTCGGTGAAACTCAAGCGCAGAAACAACCGCCCAGGCAGTAGAGCGGCTGGCGTCGTGCTGTGGATTGCCCGATGACTTGCCCCGCGCCTTTGAATGGCCCTGGCAACACGGAGATGCCAGAAGCAAATCATGCTTGGGAACTGTTTCCCACTTGGCCTGATGAAGGTCTTGGCAGACATGCTGGGTGCCTGGGTGGTTGGCGCTGTGCCATTTGACGGCCTCAGGCCAATGGTTGGCAGCCCAAAGAACGTCAACGCCGGCAGCGCGCGCACCGGTACTCCATCCGCCAAGCCCGGCGAATAGGTCAATTGCTGTATGCATAGGGATCCTCGCCGGCTGGCGCTGTTCAGTGATATAGGGTATTACGGGTGACCGGCATGGAGCCGGATCAAGGAGCGGAGAGTGTCATCAGCTTTTAGATATTCAGGTCAGAGATACAACGATTCTTTATTGGCGCTTGGAAATGTCCGGATCGGAACACTTCATGACTTTAGGAGTACCGAACATAAAGGCGGCATCGCCGATGTAAATGAAGGAATTAAAAGCGTCTCTCATGATATTCCATATTTTAATAGCAGAGATGTTGGCAGCGCGCATCGTGAAGCTATAAAGCAATTCAAACTTATTGACTTTGATGACTCAGATGGAATTAGTTTGAAAGATATTCGTATGATTCAAAAATTTGATCATCCGAATTGTTTTGTACATTGTGTTTCATCTGAATATTCAAGGAGTGTACTTGCGCAGTTCGATGGAGCAGATTCTTGCGTTGAGATCGTGGACTTATTTAATTTCTATCGGCGACTAACGGAAACGCTAAATTTGCATGTTCCAGTCGTCCTCTTAGGGATCGCAGAAGTACGGTACATGCCGCGCGACGAGGAGTGGAACGGTCTGAACTGGGGGGCTCATCCAGCATTGATAAAAGAACCAAGTTTTTCAAAGCAATGCGAAATCAGAGCAATTTGGCAACCTAAGTTCAGCGGGGAAATAGCGCCAATAGTAATTAATGACACAGCTCTAATTAACTTCTGCAAGAGAAAAAAACTGCCCTAATCCAATGTATCTTTCCCTTCTATAGCAATCTAGGCGCGCCGAACCTTGAAATGCATCATCGCCTTGATGCTGTGGCAGTAATCCTGAAGCCGCTCATAGGCCTTGTATCTCGCTTGGCTGCGAGTGGCCGCCCAGACCCTGACCAGGTCTTCGCGGGCTTCCCGGCTCCAGTCGAGGTCTTCCCAGTCATGCCTGAACGGCAGGACCAACCACTCTTTTAGCGGCAGCCTCTCGGCCATTTCGCCGTACTGCATTTCGTGGGTCGGATGGTAATTGCTGATCCTCTTCTTTGGGTCTTCGTCGAGCACCACGCCGATGTAGTGGCCGCGATCCGCCAGGATGATGCCAGGCTTGCCGTAGGCGATGACGCGGCGGCCGATTTCGGCTGGCACCTGATAGTGCTGCCGAACGTATTCGCAGTTGTAGTCCATGGATTATCTCCAGTCAGGCGCCGCCCTCCGGGTTACCGGATGCAGCGAGTAGGGTGGGTTAAGCGGGTTCGATGATCTCGTCGCCGGGGTCTTTCTGGATGGCGAGTAGGCTTTTATTGCGGAATTCCCGCGCCACGTTTTGCGATATCTCGATTTCGTGGCGCGGTGGATTTAGTAGTGGCTGGCACTTCGCGGAGCCCATCTCGTGCAGGTGATGAATCATCAGCGTCATCGCCTCGCCCTGCTCAGTAATGCCTGACCACTCCATCAGGTCGGCCAGGGCCTGCCGCGTACCGGGGCGAACCCTGAGCCTCAATTCCTCTTCGGCAAGCGCCACACGCTTTCTTGCAGACTTGGCCGAGCGTTCTTTCTGCGGTACTGCTGCCATGGCCTACCTCTTCTATTCCGCTGGCCGGCAGTGCTAGCCAGGTTTGTCGTTTGCGCTGCTGGGTGCGGGCTATGCGGCGCATGAGGTGCTCCCGCGCCGGGCCTTCGGATAGTCGATGCCGTGGGCCGCGACGATCCGCTCAAAGGCCTTATTGTTGATGGCGAGCTTCCCGCAGCACTGGCGCCGTGTGATTCCCAGTTCCAGGAATGCACGGATGCGCTCGGCGTACTTCGCGTCGCGCTCACCCATTTGGTCTCGGCGGTAGTTGTTGTTCGCACCGCCTCGCTCCGGCTTCTTGAACGTGATGTCGTTCATGGTGGCGTGCTTGTAGACGTTGCGGCGACTGATGCCAAGTGCGGCGGCGGCCTCTGTTTGGGTGTGCGTGGCGCTCAGTTGGCGCATGTACTCCACCAGCTTTAGCCTGGCCTGCTCCCGAACATCTTCCCTGTCCAGGGGCAGGGGAGCTGCTTCAACCCTGCGCCGAACGAACGGCTTGGGCGCTGGAGGCTCTTGAGGTACGTAGACGACCGGTTTCGGTGGTGGCGGCGGCTTTATTTCCTCTATCTCACCGCCGGCCGCTACAAACTCAGCGACCTGGGCGGCCAGCTCGTTCGAAGACTTCCGAAGGCGTTCTACTTCGTTCTGTAGGATGCTGATCATGACTACCTCACTTGATGCGGATCGAACTATCGCCGCGCTCCAGGTGAGCCCAGGTTGGTTCTGGTAGAAGTTCGTGTTCGGCGTCTTCACCGGCTGCCATACGCTTGCGCACAGCCTCGTTGTGCTCGCGGATTTCCTTGAGCTTGGCGGCGATGGCCTTCTTGTCCGGCGTGATGCTCGACTTCACAGCGGTCAACTCGTCCGGAACAGCGTCTTCGTTGTCTACGATCACCTTCTCGCTGCCCATCGCCAGGGTGATGGTGAACAGCGGGCGCTTGATCGACTTGATGTTTGCGGCCTCCATGTTTCGGCGCAGGTAGTCGCTGATCTGCGACACGCTGTTGGACTTGATCCGCTTGAGTTCGGCCAGGCGCTCGATTTCGTTGTCGATGGCCGTCACGTCACTTTCGATGTTGCGGCGCAGCATGACGATGTTGTCGGCCTTGTCATTGAAGTCGCCTTGCACTTCGTCCATGGCATGTTGAAGAGCCTCTTTCAGGCCCTCATCATCGGTGTCGGCCATGGCCTGTAGCTCGGCGAGCTTGCCGGTGAGTGCGTAGAGCTGAGTCATGCTGCTGCCTCCGTGCCTTTCTCAAGGCTGGCTTTGCGCTCTTCGAATGCGCGAGTGATGCGGGCAATGAACGCGGGCTCATTGCGGCGAGTGGCTTCGCGGATGTATTTCACGTTCAGGTTTTTTAGCTCGTACGCAGTGACTGCCTTTCCGATGGTCTCAACTGCCGAGGCGAGCCAGTCCACGCGCTCCTGCTTCTGGCGCAGGATCTCGGCGTCCTTGTCGTCGGCGTTGGCGATCGCTTCCTCTTCCTTGAGTTGAGTGACGTACTCGTCGTCGTCGAACAGGCCAAGGAATACGTCGGCACTGAAACCGAGCATAGAAAGCGATTTCTTGATGGCGTCGGTCAGCGACTTTTTCGGCGCCTCGCCGTCGGTGGTGGTGCCGAACTTCGACTTGTAAAGGTAGCGGGTGCAGCCGTACTGTTCGATTTCGCCGCGCTTGCCGTCGAGGTCGAACCAAAACTTGATCTTGATCGTGTGGTTCAGCTCAAACCCAAGCGATGCACGCTTCTCACCCTCACCAACGAACATCTCCGCACCGGGGTCGAAGCGCTCTTCCACAACCGACCAGCCGAACCCAATACCGACAGGACCGAAAATCTCGGTCGCCTTCATGATCATCGCGGTGCCGTTGAGGCTGGTGATCTTCTGCCCGCCTACTTCGGCTTTTTTGGTGTGACTGGTATCGGTCTTGCTGACCTGATTCCAGATCTGCATGTTTTTATCGGACATGACTATCTCTCCGCGCCACCGGAGAGGGGCGCTGTGAAGGGGGGTTATTGGGTGGCTTTGGCGATGGCGTAGCGGCCTTTGACCCAAGCGTCAATGGACTCTGGTAATACGTCGCGACGATCACCCATCCACTCAATGCACATTTCCAGCGCCTTAAGAAGGTCCGGCGATGCAGCGAACAGCTTTGCGTTGGCCTGTTGCTGTTCCGGCGTTTCGGTCGGCCCGACAGCGGCCACTTCCTGAATCGTCGAGCCGCGCAGTCTTGCTTCAACGTAGATCGTTCCGCCGTGCGGGCAACTGGTGAAGAACGGCCCTGGCGTGTGTTTGACTTCGGTCATGTCGTTTACCTATTGAGTGATCGTCCCGGCGTGTGCGCTGAGCAGCATCCAGGTCGTAAAGAATGCGAGTGCTATGGCAGACCCGCGCCAGAAGCAGTAGCGCTTGGCTCTTTGGTAGGAGGTCATGGCTGCGACTGCTTGCGGTAGCCAGCGTCATAGAGAAGAGCAACCGGGCATGGACCAAGATAAGGCGCCTTCCACCCGATATCGGCCCGCATCGCTTCGATATTGGCAGCTCGCTCATCTGCCGCGATCTGCTCGGGTGTTCGGACAGGTCGAAAGCATCCGTATGCGCCTTGAGCGACCTGCAAATATTCGAACTCAGGAGGCGCATAAAAGGTGAATGCAGCCACCTCAAAAGAACCGCTCATAAAGTGGGCTATAACCGTTACTTGGTCGCCAACACGCGGATCCGTCGGCATGGTTTCCTCTGGATTGAACCCGGCAAACTCGCATACTGTTCCAACAGGCGGCAGGCCTTCGCCGGTCCACGGCCTTTCCTCATAAGCCCACACGTCAAGGTAAGCGCAAAGCGCTGAGCCATCACAAAACTCGCCACGTACCCGGTTTTGCTCATGAATCACGCTTTTAACAAAGGTAACTCTCGGGAAATGGATATTCCCAACACAGGCGACAAGCGCGCCTACGCAGTCTTCTGGTGCACCACTCCAATCAACAATCATGCTTTCACCTCATAAGCGACAGTCCACTCACCACACATGCAGGCCCGGCCGCTCCAGGCGTGAACGTTCGGGATTCCCGCGTCATGAGCCAGCGATAGGGCACCCAGCCACTTGGTGTGGGTGAAGGCCAGGATCATGCGGTCGGCGGGCAGCTCTTCGATTTGCTCGTCGATCAGCGATTTCAGGATTGGCGTGGTCATGCGGCGGCCTCCTTGAGCTGCGTATTGCGCTCGACGAACTTGGCATCCAGCGCATCGCGGTAACGGTTTGCGGTAGGGGAGTCGACCAGATCGGCGAACTCGGCCATTTCGATCATGCCCATGACGAAGGTGCGATCCGGTACCGGCGTGCAGGACTTCTTCATCTTGGCGATTTCCAGGCCCAGGCGGGCGAGGGCGGTATGGGTATTCATAGCTCTTCGTCCTCGGCCTGTGCGGCCAGTGCATCGTCAGCGAGGGGCCGAAGTAGGGCCTCTGCAATTTCGCCAAGCTTGCCGAAGGGGTGGTCGCTGTGGCCCAGCAGTTCGGCGGTCGACTCTTTGTCGGCCCGGCCGCAGTTGTTGGCAATCAGTAGCCAACCGAGCGCCGGTGTGCCGACCTCAAAGTTCGCCTGCCGGGCGTTCGCCAGTTCATCCGCCGCCAGTGCCAGTTCAGCGACCGTGACGGCCTGAGGCCTGCGCAGGCGCCGCTGGAGCTTCACATCCTGACCGAAGCGCACCAGCTGCTCCGTGGCGTTGTACAGCCACTCTTCCCGCGCAAAATCTCGAGGTGTTTCATTCACCGGAGGCGGCAGACGGTTATCGAATTCACTTTGTGCAAGCGCTGTTGCGTTCATGGTCGCCTCCAGGGTGGCGTTAGTCGGTGTAAGCGATGTACTTGAATTTCCCTTTCCCGAAGTGCTCGAAGCGACCACCGAAGGTGCCAATCACCAGCTTTTGCACTTCTTCCCGGGGGGTACCTTCGGGATAAACGCCCTCGCAGATCTGCGATGAATTGGTGTGTGATTTGATCCGGTAGTCGATTTTTGTCGGGTCAAGTGGCCTTGGCTCCCAGCTCCGATAGTTGCCGGTGGTCTTATCCACGTTGACGATGAAGTCATTGATAATCTCGTCGTCCGCCTCATCCCATTCGCATGCATCACAGAAGTGACGCGGCGCCGTACAGGCGGAGCAGGGCGGGCTGATATGGCAGCTGCAGTTTTCTGCTTTGCGCATTTGGATGACGCCTTTGCAGCCGTTGCGGCGGCAGGTATCGCCTTCGCAATATCCGAAATCGCTCATCACGACCTCCAGTGTTTGGGGTTAGGCGGCTACCGGCTGATTCATCAGTTCGGCGTAGGCGTTGAGCGCTTCTTCGCGGGTATCGCCGAATGCGTAATTGGCCGACGACTGCAGGTTTTCAAACCCTTCGCCTACCACGCACCACGCACTGCCATCCTTCATCACACGGATGGCCCACCAAGGCTTCTGGAATCCGTCAGTGCGGCAGGTGTTGCAGGCCCAGGTGCCGCCGTAGACGAAGCCGGTCTGCTTGCACTGGCCGTGGGGGAATGGGTGGATGAAGTAGATCTGGCCGGAGCGGATCATTTCGTCCGCTTTATCCCAGCCCTGTCCACGCTCAAAGCGCGCATAGCCGTCAGCCGTGGCATTGCGCTCAACGCCATGCACGCGTGAATTGAAGCCGCCGAGAAAATTGCCGCTGAGCAGGCTTGCGTCGAAGATTTGGTCCGCCATGCGGATACGGTTCGTTTGCTGTTTCATGGTCAACTCCGATTGTTGGTTCACCTGTATTCGTTAACACTCATTCCTCCCGCTGGTTGCCGATGGGCGCGGGGGAGGAGTGCTGACGGGTATAGGCGGGAAGGGTGGAAGCCGCTTACGGCGGCAAGTCGGCTTGCTCGTGGCTCACTGCAAGCGGGTGATTGAAAGCCCTGCTACCAACAGGGGTGCCTTTCCTTGCTGCCGATACCCGGCAAGGCTGGTCGAGATATCGTCTAGTCAGTGCTCTAACACTGACTTCACAGATCGGCTCTGTGGGTTGATGCAGGTGGGCGGTTATAGGCCGCAGTTTCGTCCGCATCGGGGTGTGATCTGGCAGGGATTCGAACCCAAAAGAATTACGTCGATTTCGGCAGCGCTACCTAGTCGACACCACCCCGCACGCAGGGCGCCCCTGATCCGCCGAGGCAAACTCCAAATCACACCCCGATGCGCTCTCATAGAGAGGATCGGGTGGGTTAACCGGGTTCGTCCTGACCACCCAGGACCTCAACCATCACCGGTATAGGGCAGTTAACGACAGGCTGTCGTGGCGCTGGTTGTTCACTTGTGCGCTTCGGGATCTTTCAGGTGTTTGTCGAATAGCTTTTTGTGGCGCCGTGCGAACCGGGCCACAAAAGCAACGGCGACCAAGGTCAGCGCAGCGACAACAAGCGGGTAGAGCTTAATACCGAGGAAAATCGCTAGAGGGGTAAAGAAGAACGCCCCAAGAAACGGAAGCACGACCTCTGTATGCGTTGAGTCCTTTTTGTCTTTCCACCATTGGTAGCCTGCGCCCCCGGTGGTATATGGCGTCCAGCCGCGCAGCCTAGCCAGAAACTCAAGCACGGGGTTACGCCCAGCCTCAGCATCGTCGATCCAGGCCCAGGCCTTTCGCCAGACAAGACCAAAAAGAACGGCACCTAAGAGCAGGCCCACTACTGGAAAGCCCAGCATGAAGCAGGCCATCAGTTGTTCCGGAAAACTTTCAAATCTGCCCATCTCACTTCCTCCGTTGGATTTCCAATGCCGCCTCATAGAAGCGGCATCAGTAAATCTGTGGGTGTTTCATCTCCACCACGCATTGGTCCGAGTCGTCTCTCACCGGCGTTAGCACATTTCGTGTTCGATGCTTTGCAGGTTTGTGCGTGGTTTCGCGTACTCACATGTGGGAGTACGGCAGCTACCAGAGGCTGCATGGGCGGCGATTTAGCTTCTTCCGACCCAGGTAATGGCCTGGGTACGTCGCGGTGGTCACGTCAGACTGTTAAAGAGCGGTCAGGCCCTGAGGCCCTGGCGAGTCCCTGTTGGGTGACTCGATGGAGTGAATATAGGCAATCCCATATTTATCGTCAATGGGTATTCCCATATTTTTTGCTGAAGGCGATAAAAAGCCCGCTCAGTGGCGGGCTAATTTATGCGTCGCAGTATTCTCGCCAGCCAATCCTGACGGTTCCGCCCTCCAGGGTTTCGACCCGGACGCCGGCGGTTTCACCGATCTCGTCCAGCAGTCGCTCCCAATCCTCAGGACTTTCGTGATCCAGCCTACACACCGTCACCGCCTGGTACTTTTGAACGCCGGGAGCGGCAATCAGGGCCTGAAGGCGGCGGCCCGCTGCCTCGTAGGAAGAGGGTGGTTTTGACGTGGCGAATGCTGGACGCGGCATGTGGTACTCCTTACCAATACTGTGTATGCGTACAGTATTGGTAGTCCCATGCCGTGGCAAGATAATTCATGCATAAATGCATATTTCTTGTCGAGCCAAATTTCGACAGGCATGAAAAAGCCCGCGCTCGGCGGGCTTCGGGGTTGCCAGTGCGTTAATCTCGGATAGGCGGGTACTTGCCGCTCACCGAATCCCTGTAGACGATTTCACTGAATAGCCTGGGGCCGTCGCGCATTGCGACCTGGGCCTGCCTTGCCTCTTCCTTCGTTTCAAATGGGCCGGCACCCACTGCCAGGCCGATCATTGGAACAACCGGAAGTCCGGTGCTGGCAATTGCCTCAATGGTTCGCTGCTGTTCTTCTTCGTCACTACAGGCAGTTGATGCAACCCATCCATTTTTAAGGCGCGGGGCGGCTACTGGCTCAACATCGGCGCCGCAGTGCTTGCACTTGACCGCTGCAGTCTTGATGCTCTCGGCACACATAGGGCAGGGACGAGTATCTTTCTCTAACTGGGTGGCAGCGGGAGAGCCTTTACCACCCAGCAAAACCATGAGAAGGCCGGCGAGCGCAATCACTCCGCCAACAATGGTGTGGATCTGGCGGTCGGCCATGAGTCCCAGGTTACTCACTCGGCCGGCGCCGGTAGGCACGGATACATCCATGCTAAGCGCGAAGATCAGCCAGCACGCGCCGATGATCAGCGCGAACGCCCCAAATCCTTTCATTGGATCCCTCCCGTAATTGAGCCAGCACTTTAACATTCTGAGCCTGGCTGCGGACGGTCAGGCGAGATATTGAGAGTTTTGCAACTTGCAGGCTGGATAAATTCAGGAAGGAGAGAAATTTAAGGCAAAGAAAAGGGCCTCGTCGGCCCATTTTCTTGAGTGATTTTCAGTGAGCGGTGGCGGTGGATATCTGGTGAACCCGGTCATTCACGACAAATTTGATGATAGCCTTTACGTCTTCCGAGCAATTCTTAAACGATAGGCTAGCCAAAACTGCTCGGCCGCGTCGCAGAACCAGGGCGCCGATAAGCTCATCGACGAAGGATTGGGTCGCATCTTTCCCAGCGAAATCAATAGCTACCTTGTTACCAGTGTCGAGTTGTTGCTCGATTTCCTTTCGATATGGCGTAGCAGAAGCCCTCATACCTAGTGTGCGAACGGCCTCAGACCTCGCTAAGCTTATTAGGGTTTGCATGACGCTTTCCTCGGCAATTTCCATTTGAGAATTCTGTAGGGGAGTGAATGTAGTTTGATTCGGATTCGTTAGTCCAGCATTAACCTTAGGTCTATCCGAAATCAAGCTCTTCGTCAATATCGTGTTCTTCAGCTGGAAGCAGTTTCGGAACGGACACGTCTGGTAGCTTCTCCCTGGAGCAAACAAACGCGATAGCGACGCCATTCCAGCGTGAGTCAGGTGATGAATCCTCACCTGATCGTTTGGTTTCTAGCCAAGCATTTCCGCTTGCGACAATCAGGTATCCATCAGCTGCTTCTGCAATCCTAGCAGTTGTAGTCAATCCCACACCCTGATTTTCACTATCACGATCATAGGAGGCTAGCGGCCCTCTATTGCAGCTCACTCGTGGCAGTAATGCAGCTTTGATGGCTGCTGAATCAGTAGGTTCAGTAAGTTTAGGGTGGTTCTCAAGGGTCGATAGAAACCCGCAGCCGTTATCGACGATCGCCATGCGAACAGACTTCGTTTTCGGAAAGTACTGGCATGCAACCCATACAGCGGCGTCGCCTCGACCATTCCTTCTGGCATGGGTGAGCGAATTCTCCAACAGTTCCTTTAGAGAATATTCAATCGGGACGCGATAAAGGTCGAACTCGTTTTTCCCAGTCGCGTGATTCACGGGTGCATCGGGATCCGAACGCGTAAGCTTTCCTGTTATCGCCAAAGCAAGTCTTGAGGCAATATTTTCTGCTTGTGCATGCTCAGAAACCTTCGTGATCTCCAGCAAGGTGCCGGGAAGGTCGTTCCGGGCCCTGTCGTTGGGTAGATCAACACCCTGAATCTCCAAATCTGCGAAAAAATCCATACGATGCAGATATGAAGTGATTTGATTTCCTAACCACCGAATGCTGATATTTTTGTGAAGCAATTGTGTCTCAAAGAGCGCCCGCAGAGTGGCCATGCCGAGGGGATCCACAAACACAAGGTCTTGAGCATCAAGCACCACGTCGCCTTGGCATTCAGAAATTTGATTGCAGATTCTAAATAGAGCGGTTGGATCGGATGACCCTAAGCCCTTGGGCAAAAGAATGGCGTCGCTTTCGAAAAGATGGCCGAACACATCTACATCCTTGAAGATCTTTGATTTTCACGCGAATGTAACCGGTGTGCCATCAATTGGCTATAAAATGATGGCGCCTTAGTACCCACAAGTACCAGGCTACAGCGCCATTCCGCCGCCAGCTTTGTTCGGCCTATTCTCACCTCATCCGCATAACCCGCCAGCCCGCGCCCGGACTCAGTAGTGAAATTTCTGGGTGGCCTGGACTACGACGCCGACGATCCGGCAATTCTCATCAAATATTTCGGTCGGGTATCCGGGGTTCAGTGGTTTCAGGTAAAGCCGACCACCATCACTGACCAGCTTCTTAAAGGTTGCCTCGTTACTGTCTGGCAGCTTGGCCACGACAAGCTTACCCGGTGTCGCCTCGACCTCGGTGTCTACCAAGATCAGGGATCCCTGGGCAATGCTCGTGCCGACCGGAGAGGTCATTGAGTCGCCTTTTACCTCGAGCCAGAACGCGGGGCCCTTTGAGTTGTATTCGGAAAACTCGTAGCGATCGGAGATACCAACAGGGTAAGGCTCGACCGCCTCAGCCCATGAGCCAGCAGAAACCCAGCTGATCACTGGATAGCGGAAGCTCTGAGGATTCTGGGCAGCCAGCGAAACGTTCGACTCTTCCTTTTTAGAGTCGACGACCATGGGGCCCACATTATCCGACAGCCAAATAGCGCTTACGCCGCAAGCATCGGCGATCTTCACAACGTGAGCAGTAGCCTTCGATTTTCCACGCTCAAGGTCAGAAATCGACGTCTGTGTAAGCCCGGCTTTTTCAGCCAGTTCACCCTGTCTTAGGTCTGCGTGCCGACGAGCGGCTTTCAAGCGATCTTTAAATTCCATCGCTGAAGTATTACGGGTGCTCCCATATCCTTGCAAATCGGTATTCCCATAACCTACTATATGGGTATTCCCGTATGGAGGGGCAGCATGAACACTATTTATAAGGACCTCGTTGCCTTCTTCGGCACTCAGGAGGTCACGGCTGAAAAGCTCAAGGTTGATCAAAGCACCGTTTCCGGATGGGTTCGCGAGAAGCACGGCATGTCTCCAGTGGTTGCCAAGCGAGCGGAGGCGTTGACCGGAGGTGCTTTCAAAAAAGAATCCCTTTGTCCGTCGTTTCCATGGGCCGAGATGGCCGCCTAAGCGACATCCCTGTCCGCCGTTCCATTGAAGCCAGATTAAAAGAGAGCAGTCCCCATGCAAACGTCCAGTTCCAGACACACCGTACAAACCCGTGATCAGGTGCTGGTCGCCCACGCTGCAAACCAGATCGCACGCACCAGTCTGAGCCAGGACGACTTCGCTCAGGCTTTGAGCCGCGAACTGCACCTGTCGATTCCTGATCGAGCCAAGAAGAAAGACGTTCCGGACTTCAATTCTGCGGAGCTGACCGGCGACGTGAATGAGTTCGTGAAGGCGACCGGCCGCTGGCTCAAGCGTGTTCAACGTTGGCTTAACGGCGATCAGGAAATGCCGTCATGGCTTGAAGAGTCTTGGGTCAACGCCCTTGAGCCTGAATACCGCGATCACTGCCTGAACGAGCTGGCGAGCCGACACGGCTTGACCGGCGCCCGCCAGATGACCAGCGACCAATGTGCGAACAAAAGCTTCGGTGCGCTGATCCGCGCGCTGGGCGATGTGATCGACACCGGCAGCGAAGTATTTGATGACCAGGTGATGTGCGAGCAGGACCTGCCGCATTTGCCGGCCTTCGCCAGGCAATGCCGTCAGGTTGAAGCGAAGGCAGGGGAGTTGCGCCGTAAGGCTGAGGCACTGATCAACGGCAAGCCTGCACTGAAATCAATCGCCTGAATCCAAGGCACAAAAAAAGCCGACGTACGAGGTCGGCTTTTTCTACAGCGGTAAACAACTGGAGCGAATCATGCACCAACACACAGAATCGATCAATACCCCCAACAATCTCGCGCCACGTTTTTCGCAATCTGAAAACGTGGCGCGCACTATGTCATCGCGCGAAATCGCTAAGTTGACCGGCAAGCAACATCAGCATGTAAAGCGCGATGTGGAAAAGATGCTCGGAGAGCTTGGAGAAGATGCGTCCAGTTTTGGACGGATCTATCTGGACACTATGAACCGTCGGAAGACGGAGTATTTGCTTGATCGAGAGCATACCGATTGCCTTCTTACCGGATACAGCGCCGCGATGCGCATGGCAGTCATCAAACGTTGGCGCGAGCTTGAAGGTGGTCGCGTTATCGCAACACTCCCTGACTTTTCCAATCCAGCAGCCGCGGCACGCGCATGGGCTGAGCAGTTCGAGTTGCAGCAGCGGGCCAATCAGGCCCTGGCCATCGCCGCGCCCAAAGTCGAGTTCGTCGACAAGTACGTCGAGTCCACAGGACTGAAGGGCTTCCGCCAGACAGCCAAGCTGCTGGGGGCCAATGAAGCCCGCTTTCGTGAGTTCCTGCTCGATAAGAAGATCATGTACCGCATGGGCGGAGAGTGGCAGGCCTACAGCGGGCACATCGACGCCGGACGTTTCGACGTGAAGACAGGCACCAGCGACAGCGGCCACGCCTTCAATCAAACCAAATTCACTCCTAAGGGCGTCACCTGGGTGGCCGGCCTATGGGCTCAGTACAAACTGGAGGCCCAATGATGGCGCGCATCCGCACAGTAAAACCCGAGTTCTGGTCGAGTGAGCAGGTGATGTCCTGCACGCCGCTGGCTCGCCTCCTATTCATTGGCATCTGGAACTTCTGCGACGACGGTGGCAATCACCCGCTGTCACCGCGGACCATTAAGGCCCTCGTGTTCCCTGGCGACGACATAACCGTTGAATCGGTTGATGGCCTGCTGGGCGAGCTGAAATCATCCGACCTGATTGCTCTTTACTCAGTCGAGGGCAAAACCTACCTGCATGTGCGCGGTTGGCGGCACCAGAAAATCGATAAGCGCACCTTCAAGTACCCGGCATTTATCGGAGGCCCTGACGAAAGCTCGCCGAGTGGTAGCCGAGTACTCGACGAGGAGTCGTCGAATGGTAGTCGAGCCCTCACCCCCGGAAGGGAAGGGGAAGGGAATGGAAGGGATCAACACCACTCTCACAACGCGGGCGAAGAAGTTCCAGGCTCAAGCTTCGAAGGCTTCGATGATCTCGAAGACCTTCCCCCGGAAGAGGGCGAGCCACCTGTTGACCCAAAGGCCCCAGTCGAGATGACCCTGGATTGGATGCCTGACGCCAATCTGCTGAAGACCTACTGCATCCACTTCGGCGTCTCGACTGACCTGTTCACCAAGGAGGCCGTGGCCCCGTTTACCGCTCACCACGAAACAACCGGCCTGCTGCAAACCCAATCCAAGTGGGTTTCCCTGCTGGTGAAGTGGGTCAAGGACGACAAGAACAGGGCCAGCAACGTCCGCCCGTTCGTGAAGCGTGAGACCCCATCTCGCCACACGGGCTTCGCTGAGCGCGACTACACCGCAGGCTTGATCCAGCGGGAGGACGGCACCTATGCGTTCTGAGAAAGCGGTGTCAGTTCCGGATGGTGTGCTGCCAATCCGCACCCAGCCGGCCGATTGCGAGAAGCACGGCAAATTCGACCAGAAGGTTACCGTGATCCTCGGGCGGGAGCTGAAGGGCGGATGCCCTGAGTGCCTTCGCGCTATTGCCATTGAGCGTGAGGAAAGCGCCAAAGCCGAGAAGGCATACGAGCTGCGCCTGTCCCTGGCCCGGAAGTTGGGTGACGCGCTGATCCCGAAGCGCTTCCTGAGCCGCACACTGGATAACTACCAGGTCGAGCACGAAGAGCAGCGTCGGGCGCTGAAGTTCTGCCGCCACTACGTCGCCACGTTCGGCCAGATCCGCGAGGTAGGGCGCTGCATGGTTCTGATCGGCAAGCCCGGTACCGGCAAGACACACCTCGGCGTAGCCATGGCCAACGAGCTACTGCACAAGACCTCCCGCACCGCGGTGTACCGCACTGTCGGAGCCGTCCTGCAGGCCATCAAGGCAACCTTCGACCGCAAGAGCGAACTGTCCGAGTCGGACATCCTGTCCAGTCTGATCAATCCCGACCTGCTGGTGCTGGACGAGATCGGCGTGAGCAAGGAACAGCCGAGCGACTTCGAGCTTACGACGCTGTTCGCAATCATCAATGGTCGGTACGAGCGCGAGGCACCGACGGTGATCATCTCGAACCTTGGCGCCGGCGAGCTTGCCCGGGCGATGGGTGACCGTTGCGTCGACCGTTTGCGGGAGGGCGGCTTGATCGTCGTTCCGTTCGAGTGGGAATCGCAGCGCGGGAAGGAGGGTTTCTGATGAGTAGCGAAAAATTGATGTGCTGGGTTTTCGGTATCGGCTTCTGGGTGATGTTCATCCTCCTGCAATTCACGTTCAGCCAGCGAGACGATGCTCGCCAGTTCCAGGCTCAGTTCAATGACATGCAGCTGGTCTGCCGGATGGTGAAACCATGAAACGAGCAAGCCCAGCACAGCTACGCCAATCCCTTGAGATGGCGAACACCATGGTCAAGCACGGAATCCGTTTCGTGTGCATGCCGGTGGTGGATGAGGCGGACATGGCAAATCTCGCCAGCCAGGCCGCTGAGCGCTTTGAGCGCATGGCATTGATCGCAGAAGCAGGGGAGAAGCGGGCATGACCGACAAGATGCGTGAAGAGTTTGAGGCGGCGTTCCGCGAGAAATTCGGCTTTGGGCGGCTTACTGCTTCAGCCAATGCAGACGCTCACCAAATGTTGAAGGCGGCTGAGTGGGCATGGGAGGCGTCCCGTAAGGCCCTGGTGATTGAGCTCCCAGCTGAAAACCCGCTTGGCTCAGGTCCTGGTGATTGCGGCGATGGGCGACCGAGCTTTGAGCAGCACTGCGCCGCTGAATGCAATTTCATTCTTCGCGACTGCCGTGAAGCCATTGAAGCCGCTGGCGTGAAGGTGAAGCCATGAGCCAGTACGACGAACTCCAGAAGGCAGCCGCATACGCCGCCCAAGACACAATCAAGTTCGCGGACGAGGACGAAGAAAGCCGCGCGCTCCAGCAATTCCACGAAGAGGTTAGCCCGGAAACGGTTCTGGCCTTGATCAAGGACCTTGAGAGCCACAAACGCATGCTTCTGGCCGCTGCCTGCGACCTTGGCGCGATCGGTGAAGCGCTCAAGTCAGACATGGACGATGACGGCGACGCATTGCTTGGCATGGTCATCGACCTGAAAGCCCAGAACACCCGAATGCTGGAATGGCTCAAGGATATTAGCCGCACATCTGGCGACAAGGGCGCCGTCATGGGCGCACGCCAACTGCTCAAGGAGTTCGCCGAATGAATGATTCCCGCGATTTGAAAGCGATTGCCGAGGCGTGCCAGCAGCACCAGCCGCTTCGATTCATGCGCAGCCACGGCGCCCTGTACATCCGCAACGACAACGGCATCGTCTTTGACGTTCATCAGAACCGGTCTTTCCCCGAGTTCATGGCGCAGAACAAGGACTATGCGGATCTGGCGCTTGCCGCCAATCCAGAGACGATCCTGGCCCTGATCGACGAGAACGATCGTGTAAAAGCCAGACTTTGCGTGTGCCGAGACTGCGGCGGGCAAGGCGAGATTTATTCCGGTCACGACACCTATCAAGGTCACTTCCAGCCACCCGAGCCTGACATGGATGTGTGCGGCACCTGCGGTGGGGATGGCGTTCTTGGTCCGCTGGAAGACTTTGAAGCTCTGGCTGCCGAGCGCGACCAAATCCGCGCCGAAGTCGCCGGCCTCAAGACCGGCTACGAAGCCTACGAGCGGGTGAATGCTGAGCTGAAGGCTGAGGTGGAGAAGTTGCGCAAGGAGCGTGATGCACGCCACCCCTTCAAACCTTTCCATGAGCCTTCGATTGGATACACCGGCTGCGTGATTTGCGGCGTGTACACCGACCACGGCGGCCTCCCATACCCGAAAACGCGCGCAACAGCCTACGCCGGCTTGGGCCAGGGAGAGCAATCATGAATCTGGAATCAATCGCGTTGTGGCTGGGCTACGGCTCAATGATCGTTAGCGCCGTGCTACTAATCACGTCGATGCTCTTCGTTGTCGGTTGCGCGCTTGCTGCGGTCGCCAACAAGAGCCTTCGCGCGCTGATCCGTATTTATGACTTGAAGACCCTGCGCGCGACCATGCGCCAGCTTGAGGCGGAAGGCAAGGTCAGCAAGAAGGCGGGGGTTAAGCCATGACCAGCCTCCAGATCCGCAACGAATCAGACCGCAACAAGGCCATGGGCTACATCGCCGGCCTGGACCTGGCCAAGCCCAAGAAGCTGGCAATCACCGAAGTTGACCGCAGCGTGGAGCAGAACAAGGCTCTGCACGCGGCGCTGGCCGACATCGCCGCCCAGGTCGAGCACGCCGGGAAGAAGTGGGACGTCCTGATCTGGAAGCGCCTGCTGACGGCTGCCTGGCTGCGTGAGTCGGGCGATCAGCCGCAGATGATACCGGCGGTAGACGGGAACGGCTTCGACGTGATTTACGAACGAACAAGCAAGCTCACCGTGAAGCAGTGCGGCGAGTTGATCGAGTGGGTTTTTGCTTTCGGCACCGAGCACCAGGTGCGGTGGACGCAGAAGGATAATTGGGGAGGGCGCTACTGATGAGCGAAGGAATCGGAATCACTACAGAAACAAGCGTCTTCCTGTCTGTCGACAAGATCGTCAAGGAAATGGACGCAGAAGACATCGGAAGTTTTTGCAGTGCAGTCGCCCAGCGCCTGGATGGCGAATATGCGAATCGGGCCGATGCCGCAAGTGAGTTTGCCAGCGGACTGTCTGAGTTCGGTTGCCGCTTCCTCGCCGAAGTGGTGGCGAACTTCTACATGCGTGAGAAGCGAGGTGACCGCCGATGATCGCCAAACAGCCCAAACCAAAGACCTGCCGCAACCCAGCATGCAGGGGGTCATTCGTCCCACAGCGCCTTGGTCAGGCGGTGTGCAGTCCTAAGTGTGCGCTGGCCACCGTAGAGGTGCAGAAGGCGAAGGAGAAGAAGTCGCTGGCCCAGGCCGGCCGCCGGGACATCAAGGTCCGCAAGGAGAAGCTGAAGACCAGGGCGGATCACCTCAAGGATACGCAGCAGGCATTCAATGCATGGATACGGGCGCGTGATGCTGGTCAGCCATGCATCAGCTGCGGCCGCCACCATGAAGGTCAGTATCACGCAGGCCATTACCGCACTGTAGGAGCGAACCCAGAGCTGAGGTTTGAACCGCTCAACGCCTGGAAACAGTGCGCCCCGTGCAATAACCACCTCTCGGGAAACCTCATCAATTACCGGATCTCGCTCCTACAGAGAATTGGCGAGGAAAAGGTGGCATGGCTTGAAGGCCCTCATGAGGCCAAGAAATACACTGTGGAAGAGCTGAAGGCGATGACCGCCGAATACCGAGCAAAGACCAAAGAGCTGAAAAAAGGGGAAGCCGCATGACCTATCGCAACGTTGTTTCAGCAGTAGTTCGAGCCCTTGCGGCCGAGACCATCAGTTCCGCCGGCGGCTGCGACTTTGAACCCAAGGTGCAGTGCGCCAAGCAGAAGGGGGAGATCGTCGGCAAGGAGGCGGCGTTTCTCCAAGACTGCTGGGTATTCGGCCGACTGCACAAAACGCTCACCCCTGCACACTGGCGCGCACTGGTAGCGAAGTACTCCACTCACGAAGAGCGCAAGCACGGCGCCATTCTGGAACTGCTGAATTCGGTAAAGACTCCAGCGCCGAAGCGCTTTCGGGAATGCGCCGTGCTGACCTGGGCTATTCCTCAGGTAGCAGGCGCCGACGGCAAACGCTCCACCGCGGTGCTGCCAGCGGCATGGTACGACATCACCAATTGGGACAATGACGGAAAGCCAGAGTCGACCCGATATCGGTGGCGCTCGTCGATACGCAAGACACTGGATGACCAGGTGAATGAGGCGCTGACTTCCGCTCAAGAGCTGCTCGATGCCGAGGGGTTGATAGAAACTTGCGCGGCATAGTAAATAGCCATTGCATTGAGTGAGAAAGTGAGAGAGTATTTACCCATCCTGTCGATCTTGCGCGTTAGGGATTGACAATAGAAAGCCTCGTCACTGCACGGGGCTTTTTTTCGTCCGCTCGTCGAGGCAGAAGCACTTTCTGTCTAGTCAGTCCCTCCCAGTTATATGCGCAACCCCGCGCTACAGACAGGAGGTGATTTATGGTGGATGACAATAACGGTCCTGCAGCGCCATATCCTGGACCAAAAGAGGATATGCCCGAGACGGGCGAGGGTCATGACTCTGGTCTTGAGCAAGCTGAGTCGGATCCCAAGCAGGGTGGCGGTGAGAAGCCAGAGGATTGGAATCCTCCACCTGGCAACCCTGGATCTGACCAAGATGCTCAGACTGATCGCGACAACGGCGGCGCGAAGTAGAATTCAGCGAGAGCAAGTTACATTACAGAGCCCGGTCAAGCGCCGGGCTTTTTATTGCCCAATGGACGGGTAATTCAGCAAAAGGAATTTGCAGATGTTGAAAGATTTCAGGTGTGGTAACTGCAAAAGACTTCTCGCCCGTACGGGTGGGTTTACAGAGCTCCAGATCAAATGTTCCCGATGCGGGACGTTGAATCATGTGAAGGCCACGAGCCTCGAGCAATCGCCTTTGAGCGACATGAAAGCGGAATCCTCCGCGACAAATCATTCGACTCAATAGGTGAATAACATGGCTAGTAGTGGCTTTCGTATTATCCTCTTTAACAGTGCCAATAATGGCACCGCTATCCTACCTCCGCGTAACTGTCTGGTGGCGGGGCAGTATCTCGAATCTCCAAGCAAACGATACAAGCTGATCCTAGAGGCTGATGGAAATCTACGACTCTACGATAACGGCGTTCCAATCTGGGTGGCTGATAGCAGCGTTCCCTACACGTATGTAGACAACCGTCCAAATACAAATTTGGTCACTTGTTTCTACATGCAAGGCTCTGCCTTTTTGGTTGACCGTGTAGGTAGCCGTACCTGGGCAACCATAGGTGATTGGATTGACGGGGCTGCGGATCGCGCTTACCTGCAGGTGCAAGATGACGGCAACGTTGTTGTTGTAGATGGGGTTCCTCGCTGGGCTCGTTTTGGCTTCACTCCAGCAGCTCTTCCGAATCGTGGTGTCTTCTATCCTGACCACGGTACGGGCCCTCTTCCTAGCTTCCCGGTATGGAGCTGGACTTTCTAACGCTCGCCATCGTGTGGCCGAGGAAAATAAACTTTGGCTCAAGGCATAAGCGGCGACCATGCAGCGTGCCTTTTAGGCCCCAGCACTTGCTGGGGCCTTTTCGTTTTCGGCTCCACCACACCGATTGCTCCGAGCCAGGAGTGCTGTGTGAGCCGATTCAATTCCCAAACATGCCCCACGGAGTCGAGCGCATGGAGTATCTACAGCGCCTGCTCGACAAGATCGACAGGTTCGAATTGTTGATTGCGGGCCTGATTGGGGCCGTTGTTGCGAGCTGGTGGCACAAGGACGACTTGTCCGACTGGCGAGCCTGGATGGTGTTTCTGGTCACCGGGGTGGCCTGCTCGCTGTACCTGACGAGCATGGTCAGCGCCTACCTGAATGTCACTGAGCCCAAGATCGTCGCCGGGATTGGTTTTCTCCTAGGCACGTTTGGCGGCTCTCTCCTGGCAGCAATCAACCGAGCCATCAAAGCCGCTGACCTCTGGGCGCTTATTCGCCAGCGGTTCGGGGGAGGCAATCCACCATGAATCTTGAACTGATCAACTCCATCGCCTGCGGCCTGATCGCCTTCTGGGCAACCTGGTGCGTATTGAGCGGGAAGGTGAGGGACGGCATCCTTGGGAAGCTGATCTACACCACGATCGCCATCACGGGCTTCGTCGTGTCGGTGCGCAGCCAGAACATTTTCTTTGGCCCGACCACTGCTGGCCTGACGCTGCATGTCGCCCTGGCCATGGCCGGTGCCCGCCACATCTTCATGGTCACCTACTGGCAGACGGTAAAGGCCTGGCTGTGCAAGACGTTGAACTGCGAACACTGCATGACGTGTGCTGATGAGCTAAAGCGCAAAGCCGATTAAATCAAACGCGCCCGGTACTGCCGGCGCCAATCTATTGAGGGCGGACCGAATGGATTACGTCCTCGGCGACCATACCTACTCAGCCAGCTACCAAGACCTACGCGAAGAGCACGCCCGATACGTTCAGATGACTGACAAGCGCTTCCTGAAGGAACTGCCAGGGGCTCTGCACTTCGCCGTGTTCGTCTGTTGGTTTAAGGAGCTGCCGACCAGCCAGGTGCTTTCGGATGAGGGGATCGTCCACCAACTGGCCCACCTTATCCATTTGAAGGGTGAGCCGGTTGTGATGGGCAGGCTTGGCGAAATCCGGGAGCTGTTCGACCAACAACTGCGGCTTGCACCTTAATCCGCGCCACGTTTTCGAATGCGCCAAATCGTGGCGCGAGGTTTTGCAGATGAGCAATGTCACACGCCTGCGCCACGCACTGCCGATGAGCCAAGACATCAACGCCGCGGTAGGCGCCCTCGACAAGGCCATTGCTGATGCAGTGGACGCCGCCAAGACTGCCGGGCTGCCCCAGGGCCTGATCGTTGGATTGCTCCACGGCCACGCCCACGCACAAACGCACCAGATGGTGATGCAATGACTGTCAAGGTTCTTGAGTTCAAGCGGGAAGACTGGCGCGATGCCGCCAAGACCCTGCGCAAGATTGCCGATGACCTTGATGCCGGCGAGCATCCCGAATGCACTGTAGGCGCCTTGACCCTGATCGGTGCGAAGGGAGAGGTGACCGTGTTCGGTCTCGGCCCTAAGTGCGACGACCTGCAATGTCTCGGTGCGATGCGCCTGGGTGAGCAGAAGCTGATTGATGTGCTGCTGGACACCGGCGACTGAGGACAACCAATGGATAGGCCAATGCCACCGGCGTCACTGCTGGATCTGTCTGAGCTATCCGACTTCTGCATCCGCCTGACACCCGCTCCCGAGGTATGGGAGTGGCTTCAAACCCAGATCCTTGCCGACACGGGCAGCATCCATAACGAAGACCATGCCCATCTACTGGATGCAGACATCCAGGTCATGTGGGCGTCGTCGAGCTTCGCCAAGCAGGGCCGCACAGTCCTGGGGCAGGCCGAGCAGGTAGCGTTCCGCGCCGGTGGCTGGCAGAAGGCCCGGATGGAGCAACAGATGCGTGATTGGTTCGGTGATGTGCCGGCCTTCATCATCACCTTGGCTGCGGACTACTGCGCCCAGTGCTGCGATACCGACTTCTGCGCCCTGGTGGAGCATGAGCTTTACCACATTGCCCATGCCAACGATAAGTACGGCCAGCCTGCCTTCACCAAGGAAGGGGCGCCGAAGCTTGAGATGCGTGGACACGACGTCGAAGAGTTCGTCGGTGTCGTCCGCCGCTATGGTGCAAGCCCTTACGTTCAAGCGTTGGTGGATGCTGCAAACAGTCCTGCTGAGGTGGGGAAATTGAACATTGCGAGGGCCTGCGGAACCTGTCTGCTCAAGTTGGCCTGATGTAAGACAGGCGTGAGACGGAATCTAACTTATGGCAGCCCTGAAAAATGAGGTGAAGAGCTTCATCGTTCAGGCTTTGGCGTGTTTCGACACGCCGAGCCAGGTCTCACAAGCGGTGAAGCAAGAATTTGATATTGATGTGACCCGTCAGCAGGTAGAGCAGCACGACCCAACGAAGAGAGCCGGGTCTCATCTGGCAGCCAAATGGCAGACCTTGTTCAATGACACCCGGAAGCGCTTCCGCGAGCAAACCGCAGAGATACCCATCGCGAACCGTGCGTATCGGCTGCGAGCCTTGGGCCGCATGGCCGAAAAGGCAGAGACAATGAAGAACATGGCTCTTGCCACTCAGATCATTGAGCAAGCAGCCAAGGAAACCGGGGACGTATACGTCAATCGACGCGTTGAGCCTGACAAGTCGCTGGATGAAGAAATCAAACGGCTTGAGATTGAGAAGCGTAAGGCCGAGCTCAAGTTGATAGAGAAGGGCGGCGGCAACTCAAACGCCCAGCTGCTGGCTGACCTGATCGCGAGGCTGCCGTCATGATCGCGAACACCGGCAACCTGATGCTTGATCGCCAACTGTCCCGCTGGTACCCACTGAAGGATCACCCCGTTCAGCTCGCCCTGGTGGCAGCTGTATCGGAAGGCATTCGTTTCCCATTGGTGCCGGCCGGTCGCCGTAGTGGCAAGACTGAGCGGTTCAAACGCTTCGTTGTGAAGCAGGCGTCTGCCTACACGGGTATGTACTTCGCCGCCGCACCCACCCACGCCCAGGCGAAGAAAATCTTCTGGGATGACCTCAAGGCTTTCACGCTCTGCTGCATGCACAGTCGCAGGCCTTCCGAGTCCGACCTGATCATCTACTTGGACAACGGTAGCGAGATCCACGTCATCGGGCTGGACAAGCCGCAGCGAATTGAGGGTATCCCGTGGACTGGCGGCGGCATCGACGAATTCGCCGACATCAAGCCGGATGCTTGGGAGGCAAACATTCTCCCAGCACTGAATACCGTCAACCCGACCATGCCGGATTATCGCGCCTGGTGCTGGTTGCTCGGTGTGCCTGACGGCCTAAACCACTATTACGACCTCTGCACGCAGGCTGAGTCGGGCAATGACCCGAACTTCCGGGTGTTCCATTGGAAGTCGGCCGAGATTCTTCCGGCTGACGTAATGGACGCAATGAAGCGTGCCATGTCTGCCAAGCAGTTCAAGCAGGAATTTGAAGCATCGTTCGAAACGGCGTCTGGCCGGATCTACGAGGACTACAGCAAGGCGAACACCACGAATGCAGCCATTGAGCCGCATGAGCAACTGATGTGGATGCACGACCAGAACTTCACGCCTCTGTCATCTGCGATCGGTGTCCGGCGCAACGAAGGCAAAGACCTTTATCTGCTGGATGAGATCGTGCTGATCAGCGCCGTTTCGAAGCAATCAGCTGCTGAGTTCGTGGACAAGTTCAAGGATCACAAGAACAAGCACGTCCTGATCTACGGCGACCCCGCGGGCAAGGCTGGCGAGAAGCACGGCCACGCGTCTGACTACACCGACATCGAGGGTGTGCTCAAGGCCAATGGCTGGACGTACACGCGCAAGGTCAAGCCGGCGCACCCATCCATCAAGGACCGACAGAACGCCGTTCGGGCGAAGATCCTGACCGCCTCAGGCGAAACCAGCTTGTTCATCAACCCGGTCACCGCTCCCTGGTGCCACAAGGGGTTGAGTACGGTCCAGCTTCAAATGGGTTCGACCTTCCAGGAAGACCAGAAGAACGACTACCAGCACATCACCACAGCGATCGGCTATTGCATCGACGTTGAGTGGCCGTGCATCAAACGCACAGGCGGAACACGCCGAATTGGAGGCTTGGCCTGATGCCAGTGCAATCGACAAACCCCGACTACGACGCGCACATCGCCGAGTGGGAGATGATGGACGACGCGCTCGAGGGTGAGTGCGCCGTGAAGCGCAATGAGCGCAATCTGCCCAAGCCAAGCGGCATGGTCGAAGCAGAAAAGATTGACGGAGCCGGCAACAAGTACCTCTACGAGAACTACACGAACCGGGCTCAGTACGAGCACTGGGTGCGCGACTCGCTGCGGTCGATGATGGGCCTGGTCTCCCGGTTGATTCCGGAGATCGAGCTGCCCGCCGGACTGCAAGGGCTGGAGGACAACGCCACATCTGACGGCTTCGGCCTGAAACAGTTGTTCTTCCGGATGGTGCGCCAGGCCATTTCTCACGGCCGGGTGCCGCTGGTGGTGAACATCGATGACCGCGGCGAGCCGTACTTCTCGACGTACGCCACACGCAACGCCATCAACTGGGACACCGCAGATCAAGGCGGTCGGCAAGACCTGGTCCTTTCGGTGTTCCGGGAATTCCGCAAAAAGGGCGGAGACCGATACAGCCATGACTGCGACACGGTGTTCCGTGAGTTCTTCATGCTCAACGAGGTCTGCTATACCGCTGTGCGGAATGAAGGCGGTGAGCTGGTCGAGGACGAAAGGCCGCTGGGCACAACAGGAACTGACAACCGCCTGGTTAAAGGCCTGTCGTACTTGCCGGTGATCTACTGCGGCTCGACCGACAACTCGCCAGACGTCGACGAGGTGCCGCTGCTGACCATGGCCCGGGCCGCGCTGAAGTCATACCAGTTGAGCGCTGACTACTTCACATCACTGCACCAGACCAGCCACCCGCAGCCATGGGTTTCTGGCCTAGATGAGGCGGTGGAGCTGAGCGTCACCGGCCCATCGGCGGCATGGGACCTTGGTCCGAATGGCGCGTGCGGCTACCTGGAATTCCAAGGCGCCGGTATCGAAGCCGTGCGCAAGGCCATGGATGACCAGAAGAACGCCGCGCTTGAGGCAGGCGCCAAGGTCATGGATGTCGCCGGCACCGAGTCGGGTGAGGCGCGTAAAACACGCCAGAACGATCAGCACGCCACGCTGCACAGCATCGTCATCACTGTGGCAGAGGCTGTAGAGCAGGGCCTGCGATACGCCGCCGAGTGGAAGGGCTACGACCCCAAGCAAGTCAAGTTCAAGGTGAATCCTGAGTTCGTGACCCCTGTGGTCGACGCCCAGGTGCTCGCCGAGCTACTCAAGGGTGTGATGGCCGGCACGATCAGCGCCGACACCTACTGGCAGTACCTCACCACTGGCAAGTTGCCGGACCGCCCATATGACGAAGAGGCCGACCTGATCAGCGATGAGCGCGAGTCGGTCGGCATCAACCTGGACAACGACGATGCCAACGACAAGCCTGGCGCAGGCGGACAGCCAACTGCTGGAGCAGACGACCCGCCACTCGGTAATGCTGGAGCGGCTTAAGGCCGGCGAGGTCAAGAAGTTCGAGAAGTACTTGCGCCAGATCGACAAGCTGGTGCGGGAGCAACTCACCCGCAAGGAGCTGACCACCTACAGCCGGGACCGCCTTGAGCAGTTCCTGGCCCGGGTGGGCGGCAAGCTGCTGGAGATCTACAAGGCCTACGGCGACCTGGTGCAGGCCGATCTGGTCGATATCGCGCTGTACGAGTCGAGCTTTGAGGCCAAAAGCCTGAGCAATGCACTGTCCATCGACGCGGTGGTGCCGACCAACACGGTCATCCGTGCGGCGGTGTTCTCCTATCCGCTTCAGGTAAAGGGCATCGACGGCGGCAAGCTGCTGAAGAGCTTTGTCAGCGGCTGGACGCGGACCGAGACGATGCGCGTCACGAACACCATCCGGCTCGGCTTCGGCCAGGGCCAGACCAACGCCCAGATCATCCAGGCGATTCGCGGGACCGCGGCGCAGAACTTCACGGACGGCGTACTGGCGGTCAGCAATCGCAACGCTGCCGCCGTGGTGCAGACGGCAATTCAGCATGTGGCCACGACGGCGCGAATGGAGACGCTTAAGGCCAATAGCGACGTGGTGCTGGGCTATCGCTGGGTATCGACGCTCGACCGCAAGACCTCGCAGCAGTGCAAGGGCCTGGACGGGATGCGCTTCGACTTAGGCAAAGGCCCGTTGCCGCCGGCGCATATCAACTGCCGGTCAACCACGGTGCCGACCACCAGGCTTTCGGAGATGTTCGCTAAGGGCGCTACCCGCGCCTCGGTGGGCGATAACGGCGGGACCCAGGTCGACGCAGGCCTGAATTATTACGAGTGGCTGGCAACGCAACCGGCGAGCTTCCAGGATCATGCCCTCGGGCCTGTCCGGGGTAAGTTGTTCCGTGATGGTGGCCTGACGCCGGAGAAGTTCGCCAAGCTGCAACTCGACAAGTCGTTCAAACCTCTGACGCTGGCGCAGCTGAAGGACGCAGAGCCTGACATGTTCACCCGAGCAGGCGTTACACTCGGCGCTCAACCAGGTTGAGATAGCACATGCAGATCATCGTTGAGGACGGGAAGGGCAGGCCAGACGCGAATAGCTTCGTTCCACTGGAGAAGCTGATCTTCTACCGCGACTTTTACGGGTTCCGGATACCTGAGGCTGAGGCCGAGCAGGTGGAGCTGCTGCTGCGCGCTGCTGGTGACATCAACGGTCGGCAGTGGAAGGGTCGCAAGGCCAATCCTGATCAGGCAATGGCCTGGCCCAGGCGCGATTGCAAGATCGAATGCCAGACGTTGTCCGAGACGTTCGTGCCCTTTGAGCTTGAGTGGGGTCAGGTGCGGCTGGCGGTTGAGTTACACGCCGCCGAGCAGGGCTTTCAGATCGAAGAACCGACGCATTGCACTGAGCTGAATGGTCGGCGCACAAGACTCAACCGCGATACGCCAGGCTTTCGCATGCGGCCACCGCCATACGCGCCGAGCAGGACGCAGTTCGCCGATTATTTGGTGATGCGCGGCCTCAGTATCGTACGAAGCCAGGCTCAGTAATGGCGGCAATTACATCGTCATCAAGTATTCGGCCACGATGATATCGATGAGGTCTGTTTAGTCTTTCCAGTTCATCAAAGTGCCTCTTTGTGGCATTTCTGTTGATTATGAACTGTTTGTGGATGACCAAAAACTTATCGTGCGGCTCCGCCCTGGTGTTGATCAGTTGGCTGCTGGCGGTCACGTAAATCTCTGCGTCGCATGGCGACTTGTCGCTGTTGATTTCTTCGAGTCGGCTGTAATGATGCGCCGTCGCGTCAGTACTCATGATGTACTCGCCGCCCTCTACAAAGCCCATATGCTCAAATTCTCCCAGAACATCAGTACCCTGAAACATGAGGATATGACCTTCTTCGTGAGTACGCCCGACTATAAGCCCGCCGTCTCGAGCATCGACGATCCATCCGTTGATGAAGCTTCTGACGAATTCATCCTGCGACATTGAATACCGTTCTTCGCTCATAACCGCTTCCTATCGTTGAGTGATCAGCAAGTACCGAACATTAGCAAAATTCCAAGCCTCGGCCATGCCGGGGTTTTTTTATGCCTGCAAAGCGGGCCGACCAAACCCAAGGGGTGCACCAAGTGGCAGACGAAAACCAGATTGATCTTGAAGACCCGGCAGTTCAGACCGCCATTGCTGCAGCTGTCGAGGCGGCGACCCTGGGCCTCAAGAACAAAAACACCGAGCTGCTTGGCTCGCTCCGGACCACTAAAACAGAACTGGAAGGCTTCAAGGGCCAGTTCGAAGGCCTGGACATCGCAGCCGTAAAAGGGCTGTTGACCAAGGTTGGACAGGACGAAGAGACCAAGCTGATTGCCGAGGGCAAGCTGGACGAGGTCATCACCCGCCGCACAGAGCGCCTGCGCACCGACTACGACACCAAGCTGGCCGCCGAGAAGGCCCGCGCCGATAAGGCCGAACAATTTGCCGCCAAGTACAGCGACAAGGTGCTGGCCGACTCCATCCGCGCTGCTGCCATCAAGGCCGGCGCGCTCCCAGAGGCCGCCGAGGACATCATCCTGCGCGCCCGGGGCACTTTCAAACTCAGTGAAGACGGCGAGGCGATTGCCACCGACCGTGACGGCGAGGTCGTTTACGGGAAGGACGGGAAAACCCCGCTGTCGCCACTCGAATGGGCGGAATCCCTGCGTGAAACAGCAACACACCTGTGGCCAAGGGCCCAGGGCGCCGGGCAGACCGGCGACAACGGTGGCAAGGCCACGAAAAAGTGGGGCGAATACACGGAGGTCGAGCGCGCCTCGATTGCCCGTGACAACCCTGAGCTCTTCAAGAAAATCCAGGCCACCAAAGGAACCTAATCCATGGCAACTACCCAACTGACCGACATCTTCGTCGGCGACTACTACGCCTCGCTGGCGCCGGTTAACAGCCCGGAAAAGACCGCTGTATATGAGTCGGGCATCGTGACTCGCTCGCCAGTGCTGGATGCGATCGCATCTGGCAGCCAGGGCACCGCCGAAATCAGCTACTGGCAGGATCTCAACGCTGATGAAGCCCCTAACATCAGCAACGATGACCCGAACGACCAGGGCGAAGTCGGCAAGGTTACCCAGGACAGCATGCGTGCCCGCGTCCTGTACCTCAACAAAGGCTATGGCGTCACTGACCTGACCGCTGAGCTGGCGAACAGTGAGCCCCAGCAGCAGATTCGCAACCGTTTCGGCACCTACTGGACCCGCCAGTGGCAGCGTTACACCTTGGGCGCGGCTCGCGGCATCATCGCCTCGAACATCGCGAACAACGGCGGTGACATGGTCATCGACGCGGGCGCGACCATCAGTGCGAACGCCTTCCAGGATGCTGCGTTCACCGCCGGCGATGCCGCTGACCAGTTCGGCGCGATCGGCGTGCACTCGGTGGTGATGAACCAGATGGTCAAGCAGGACCTCATCGAGTACCTACGTGATTCCGACGGCAAGATCATCCTGGCCACCTATCTCGGCAAGCCAGTCTTCATGGACGACGCTCTGGTGTATGGCGCTGGCAAGTACTTGTCGGTGTTCTTCGGCCAAGGCGCCTTCGGTTACGGCGAAGGCACTCCGAAGGTACCAGTAGAGCTGGAGCGTAAGCCGGGCGGCGGTAACGGCGGCGGTGCCGAAGTGCTGTGGGAGCGGAAGACTTACATCCTCCAGCCTGCCGGCTTCAGCTGGAAGGGCTCCGAGGCTCAGAACCTCAGCCCAACCGCGACTCAGTACGCCGCCGCTGCGAACTGGCAGCGCGTGTTCAGCCGCAAGCAGGTTCCGTTCGCCGCCGTGATCAGCGGTACCACCACGCCGTAATTCGGCCCACACAGCCTGGCGCCCGTATGGCGCCGGGATGCTTTTGAGGTGACTTATGAAAGTGATCTACACGGACAAGCCGGGCAAAGAGCGCGGCGTGTGCTACCGCCTGCTGAGCGAGTTTTTCGGCGTCATCGGCTCCGCCACTGAGGTGGTTGTTGATGGTGATGCGCCGGATATCTTCGATGCTTACCAGGCCGCCGGCATCAAGGTGTCTGACGGCAAGGAGCAGGAAGCCCCGGAAACCGGCCCTCTGAAAATGAAGGTCCCCGAGCTGAAAGAATGGCTTACCGGGAAGGGCATTGCGTTCGACCCGTCCGCCAAGAAAGAAGACCTGCAGGCCTTGGTGCCAGCGGAATAAGGACAAGCACATGACCGACTTCATCACCGTTGCCGATGTTGACGCCCAGCTCGGTCCTGACTGGGCCGGCACCGGTGATCCGGTCCTTGCTGTGACCATGGCCAACGCCTGGCTCACGGCCAAGATTAAGCGGGCTGTTCCCGATCCGGTTCCTGCCGAGATCAAAACGGCCGGCGCCCAGGTTGCCAAAGAGGCGGCGGCGGGCAAGCTGTACACAGCAACGCAGAAGGAAGTGCAGAGCAAGACGGTATCGGCTCAGCCCGGCACATCGGTGAGCAAAACCTACGTGGCGGGCTCTACCGATCAGTCGGCGGGCGTCAACTTCGCCCTGGCGCTGCTGGCACCTTGGATTAAGCGCTCCGGCGTGATGATGCTGAAAAGGATCTGATCATGGGCATGCGCGAAGATATCCAGGCCGAATTGGCTGAGTCGTTCGACGATCCTGATGGCCTGGCCGATGCGGTAAATCCGGTGACAGGCATACGCAAGGTTGCGGGCGAGTATGACCCCGACCTGGGCGGCGAAACGCCCGAGACCACCGTCACGTACGTGGGGCGCGGTGTCCTGGGCAGCTACCTGTCCAAGGAGATAGACGGCTCCCTCATCCAGACGACCGACAAGAAGCTGCTGGTGCTGCAAAACGAGCTTTTCGTGTCGGAGGCCGGCGTTCCAACGATGGTACCGGCTGCCCCGGCTATTGGCGATATCGTCAACGGGCTGCGGGTTATGAACGTATCCGCCGATCCGGCTGATGCAACGTGGACGGCGCAGCTGAGGAAGTGACATGGCGACTCAATCCGGAAGCTTCGCCCTTAGCCTGGCCGAGTTCGCCGCCCAGACCAGCGAGGCAATCGACGCGAGCCTGCGCGAGATCATCATCGAGATCGGCAGCAGCATCATCCGCATGTCACCGGTGGGCAACCCTGAGATATGGGCTGCCAACGTTGCTCATCGAGAGGCCAACTCCCGCGCTGCCGATGACTACGACTTCAAAGTCGCTGTACGAAATACGCTCATCAACCTGAACGAATCGAATTTCACGAAGGCTGGCAACCTCAAGCGCGGCGTGAAATATGCCAAACCGCTAACGAAGACCGAGCGCGACCAGAACTTCAGCGTGAATGGCTTGGTGACTGGCCGGGACTATGTTGGCGGGCGCTTTCGGGCGAACTGGAATTTCTCCATCGGCTCTGTCGACAACAGCTTCCGCATTCACCCAGACCCGACAGGAACCGAAGCAACCGCAAGGCTTGTGGCGGGCGCTATTGAGTTCAAGGCCGGGCAGACAGCTTTCATCGTTAACAACTTGCCCTATGCGATCCCGCTGGAGTTCGGCCATTCCACCCAGGCCCCTGGCGGGATGGTCCGGGTAACAGTGGCTCGCTTTCAGCAGATCGTGCTGGAGGCCATCAGGAACAATCAGGTATGAGTCACGCACGCGCCCGTCAGGCCATCGAAACGAAGCTGGCCGCATGGGCGGCTGCGCGCCCGATACGAGTGGCCTACGCAAACCAGCCTTTTACACCAAGTGCCTCTGAAACGTACCTGCGAGCCTACCAGCTGCCGGCCAGCACCACCTGCCGCTATCTCGGCGGGGAGGCTTACGAGTACGCCGGTGTTTATCAGATCAGCATCGTCTGCCCCTCCGCCCAGGCCATGGCCACCGCCGAGACGCTTATTGATGAGCTGACCCGTCTATTCCGCGTTGACACGCCTATGACCCGCAACGGTTTCGAGGGACTGATCATTGAGCCAGTAGATCAGGGGCCAACTATCACAGAGTCGGCGACCTACACGGTCCCGGCCAGCTTCACCTATCTGGGTGTCGCAGACCAACCGCCCGCTGGGGCATAACCTACCGCCATCAGGCGGGCATTTAAGAGGAAACACATCATGGCCGCACGCTTCCCGCTGCCGAACGGCGCTGTGCTGGAGATCGCCAGCGTTTTGGGATCTGCTGTACCGTTCACCGCCCTGACAAATGCGAAGCCACCTGTCGCCGCCTCTGTAGGGCACAGTATTGAAAACGGCGACGTCCTGCTGATCAATTCTGGCTGGGCACTCATCAATGACCGCGCTGTAAAAGCTTCCGGCATTACTGCGGACGCTTTTGCTTTGGCTGGTCTCAATACCGCCAATGTCGACAAGTACACCGTGGGCGCAGGCGCTGGCTCGGTGATCCCGGTGTCCGGCTGGACGCAAATCTCGAAGGTCACATCGTTCACATCCTCCGGCGGCGAGCAGCAGTATCAAACTGTCGGCTACCTGGAAGATGACGACGACAAGCAGTTCCCAACCAACCGTAACCCCACCACCCTCACCATCGTGGTGGAGGACCAGCCAACGGCCCAGTACGTGGAGACTGTCGAGGGCTACGACGACACCAAGGAGCTGGCAGTTGTTCGCATGAAGCTGCGTAACGGCGATCAGATCCTCTACCCCGGCTACGTGAGTATCACTCCGGATCCGACCATGGAGCGAAATAACGTAATGACGCGCACCATCAGCATCGGGCTTTCTGCTCGCTCGCTCCGCTACTTGGCTGGCGCATAAGGAGTTCCCATGGCAAAAATCAGGATCGCCCAGAGCCCTACATTCAAGGCATTCGTGCTGATTCCAATTGTTGGGGAAGAGCCCGAGAAAATCGAGTTCACCTTCAAGTATCGGGATCGCCCAGGGCTTGCAGCCCTGTTCGATGATTGGAGTGCAAAGGGAAAGGAGATGCGCGCGAGCTTCGGTGAGGCGACCACACTGTCCGATGTCGTCGCGGCCGAGACCGAGCTTCAGGTGCAGCAGATCAAGGATCTAGTTGTTGGTTGGGGTTTCGATGACAAGTTCGACGACAAAAGCATCAACGCCCTTGTTAAGTCCTGTTACGGCACCGCCGAAGCGGTTGTTAACGCTTATCAGGGCGCGTTCAGTCAGGCTCGCCTGGGAAACTGAAGGCGGCAGCCAGCGCTATGTACGCAAGCGGCCAATCTGCTGAGCAGTTGGCTGCTCTCGGGCTGACGGCTGCCGACCTCGATGAGGAAGAGGTCGAAGTCTGGCCCTGCAACTGGCCGTCCTTCCTCTTGTTCAACCGCATGTCCACTCAGTGGCGAGCAGGCTCTAGCGGCGTTATCGGTCTCGACTACAGCAGCATCCGCGACGTAGCCGGGTTCCTCGGCATCAAGAAAAAGAAACTCGCTGAAATCTTCCCTGACCTTCAAGTCCTGGAAGGCGAAGCCCTGCGCGTTATGGCGGAGGAAAGGGAAAACAGCCCGTAACCACGGGCACTTATTCAAGGTGAGTCGATGAACATTGCAGAACTCGGCGTCAAGATCGACTCGGCCGATGCAATCCAGGCGAAAACGAGCTTTGATGAAATGGCGAAGGCCGGCGGCCGGGCCGAGCAGTCCGCTGTTTCGCTGATGAACGAAATGCAGGCGCTGGAGAAATCGCTTTCTACCAACGCCAAAACCACGCAGGACCTGGCAAAGCAGCGTGACGCGCTCGCCAAACTGACCAAGACCGGCGCCTATGGCGAGTCCGAAGCCGCGAAGATCTCCGCGCAGCTCGACAAGCAGCAGGTGGCGCTGACCAAGTCTGCGATGGATGAACAGAAGGCGCTGAACAGCCTGCTGGGGGCGATTGATCCAGCGCGCGCGGCACTCGTCAAGCTCGATACCCAGGTAGAGCAGCTGGGCAAGCACCTCGACGAGGGTCGGATCAGCCAGGATCAGTACAACAGCGCCCTGGGCAAGATCGATAAGGATTACGCAAAGCTCGAAAAGACTACAAACGGCTTCGACAAGCTGCGGCTCGGCACCCGCCAAGCCCAGGAAAACGTCGTTCAACTGGGTAACGCGCTGTCGTCCGGCGACTGGGGTAGCGGTGTTCGTGCCGTTGCTCAGTTGGGGGCTGGCGCCGGTGCGGGGGCTGCGGGGCTCCTTGCCATACTGGCTCCGCTTGCCTTGGCCACTGCCGCCGTGGGCGGCCTTGCTTACGCGTACCACAAAGGTAGTGAAGAACAAGACAGCTACAACAAGTCGCTGATCCTCACCGGAAACTATGCTGGTGTGAGTGCCGGGCAGTTGGGCGATATGGCGCGCCAAGTGAGCGCGACGGTAGGCACTACCGGGCAGGCTGCGGCGGTGCTGGCCCTGCTGGCTGACAACGGCAAGATCGCTGGCGAGAGTTTCTCAGGTATCACCCACGCCGCCGTGTCGATGCAGGAGGCCACCGGCAAGGCCGTAAGCGAAACGGTCGCTGAGTTCTCCAAACTGGCTGACGATCCGGTCAAGGCATCCGCCGCGCTGAATGAGCAATACCATTACCTGACTGCCTCGGTTTATTCGCAGATTGCAGCACTGGAACAACAAGGCAGTCACGCGGGCGCCGTGAAGCTGGCGACGGAGACTTACGCCGATGCCATCAACGAGCGCACGCCGAAGATTCTGGCAAACCTCAGCCTCTGGGAAAAGGCATACAACGCTGTAGCTCATGCTGCAGATGGCATCAAGAATATCGGGCGACCTGATATTGGTGCAGATATAGAGCAGGCCCGCCGCGATCTGGACGATGCCCAGAAGGGCAATATTGGTCTGTTCCAAAACCAAAAAGAGATGATCGAGTTCCGGCAGAACCGCCTGAACATGCTGGAGGATGAAAAAGCCGCTCAGGCAGATATCGCCAAGTTTGAAGGTGAGCAGGCAAAAGCGCAGAGCGACGCTGTTTCGTCCATGACGAAAATCGACGCGCTGACTAAATCTGCATGGACGAATGAGCAAAAGCGCACAGAGGCGATCAAGGACTACAAGCGGCAGCTCGAAAACATCCGCAAGGTTGCGCCGAATGACCCGCGCCTGAATCAGGCAACGATCGATAAGAACCTGGCGAACATCAACGACCAGTTCAAAGATTCGAAGACTGCCGGAACGCAGGTAGATCTGACCAGCTTCAACGATGCCAAGAACAACCTTGCGTCCATCTCGGCTGACTACAAAAACTACCAAAAGGAACTGGAAGCGGCACAAAAGGCCGGCCTGCTTTCCGAGGGTGACTATCTTCTGCGGCGCCAAGCTCTCATCGGCAACGAACGCGACCAGGTAACGGCAGCATACGAGGCCGAGATCACCGCACTGGAAGCCGTCAAGGGCAAGAAGACCACATCGGCCGCGCAAAGCATCCAGCTGGACCAGAAGATCGCCGACGCACGCGCAGGCATGGTCAAAGCCCAAAAGGATGCCGACAGCCAGCTTGAGGTGTTGGCGACCAACGAGACTGGGCGACTCGCCAAGCAGGAGCGGGCGATCAGCACATATGTGCAGGCGCTCGGGCAACAACAGCGCGCCCTGGAGCTTGCCGGCCAACGTGCAGTTATCGGCGTTGGGCAGGGCGATCGCCAGAACGCACTCAGTGGTGAGCTGAACAGCCAGCAAGACCGGTTTGCTCAGCAGTCGCTGGAGTTGGCCAACCAGAAGTCGGACCCGTCGCGGAACATGTCGGAGGAAGAGTTCACCCGGAAATCGCAAGCGCTCGTAGACGCAAACAAGGCGGCTACCGACCAAATCCGGCAGAACTACGCGGATGTAGAGAACGCCCAGGGCGACTGGACGAAGGGTGCGACAGCTGCCTGGGATAACTACCTTGACTCGGCGCGCAACATAGCCGGCCAGACGAAAAGCCTATTCGGCAACGCTTTCAGCTCAATGGAAGACTCGCTGGTTAACTTCGCCGTATCAGGCAAAGCGTCGTTCGCTGATTTTACCAAGTCGATCCTGGCGGACATGGCACGCATTGCCACACGTCAAGCCAGTTCGGCATTGCTGGGAAGTCTGGTGGGCGCAGCGGCAAGTTACTTCGGTGGAAGCGCCGCCGGTGGCAATGGATTGGCGGCCGGATCTGCCGGTGCCGCGTCGTCGAATCTTGGTGCATCTGCAGGCGGCTATTCCGGCTCGTACTTTCCGCAGGCCAAGGGTGGTGCATGGGTGGGTGGTGTGCAGATGTTCGCCGACGGCGGCGCCTTCACCAACTCCATCGTCAGAAAGCCTACGGCGTTCGGCATGGCCAACGGCAAAACCGGGGTCATGGGTGAGGCTGGGGCGGAGGCGATCATGCCTCTGACCCGTACTTCGAGCGGCAAACTTGGTGTTATGGCCATGGGAGGAGGCGGTGCTGGCTCTACACAGATCAATGTGGAAGTGCACATCGACGGCCACGGCAATGCGTCTTCCTCTGCGGATGCGCCCGGCTACGACCTGTTCGGCAAAGAACTGGCCACGTTCGTTGAGCAGAAGTATCAGCAACTGCGCAACAAGGATATGGGCCAGGGCGGCGTCATCAACAAAGCAATCAAGGGGCGCTGATGGCAATCGAACGATTCATTTGGGCGACGGAGAAGGGCGCGGAGGGCGATATTACCCAGCGCATCCGGACCAAGCAGTTCGGCGATGGGTACGCCCAGTCTGTCGAGGACGGGATCAACAACCGGACGCAATCCTGGCCGGTGACCTTCACTGGCTTGAAGCCGCGTATCAAAGACATCATGGCGTTCCTGGATCGGCACAAAGGGGCGCGGGGTTTCCTATGGGAGCCGCCCCTGGGTGATCTTGGACTCTACAAGTGCAACGGTTACAAGCCAGTGCACCGCGGCGGCCAGGTCTACGCCATCACCGCTACCTTCGAACAAACCTTTCATCCCTGAGACTTACCCATGGCACTGATCACGGACATCCAGAAGCTGGAGCCCGGCGGCGAAATTCGACTGTTCGAAATTGACGGGACCGAGTACGGCGCGGATTACCTCCGCTTCCACGGGCACGCAATTCCGCATACGCCCGAGGAGCTGCTTGCCTACGAGCATTCGGAAGAGGGCTTGCCCGCGAAGTCGATATGGTGGCAGGGCGCCGAGTACGCGGCCTGGCCGGTGCAGATAGAAGGCATAAGCTCCAGTAGCGACGGCACGGCATCTCGACCGACGTTTGCCGCCGGCAACATCAATGGTCGCGTCACCGCGTTGTGTTTGGCTTTCGAGGACCTGCTGAAGTTCAAGCTGACGGTGCGCGAGACGCTGGCGCAGTACCTGGATGCGGCGAACTTCCCCGACGGTAACCCAACTGCAGATCCGACTCAGGAGGCTCTGGAGATCTGGTACATCGACCAGAAAACCAGCGAAGACGGCGAGGCGGTGGTCTGGGAGTTGTCCTCACCAGGCGAGATCGATAACCACGGGCTGCCTGGGCGACAGATGACGACCTTCTGCCACTGGGCAATGACCAACGGTTACCGAGGGCCGGACTGCGGCTACACAGGTGCGGCGATGTTCGACGACGAGGACAACCCAACGGATGACCCGGCCCTGGACCAGTGCAAGGGCTGTCTGTCGTCCTGCAAGTTGCGGTTCGGCGAGAACAACGAACTCTCCTTCGGTGGATTCCCCGCCGTTTCCCTGATTGCCCGGAGCTGACCATGCGCAAGCACATCGTTGCGGCGATCCAGGCGCACGCTGCCGCCGAGTACCCGAGAGAGTGCTGCGGTCTGTTGCTTGCCATGGGCCGCGCGCAGAAGTACTTCCCCTGTAAGAACATCTCCACGGAGCCTCACGAAGAGTTCAGGCTTGATCCAGAGGACTACGCCGCTGCGGAAGACCTGGGCGAGGTGATCGGCATCGTCCACTCCCACCCAGACGCCACCAGCCGGCCGTCACCGCACGACCTGGCCATGTGCGAGGTCACGGCGCTGCCCTGGCACATTCTCTCCTGGCCCGAAGGAGACTTCAGGACGATCACGCCGTCTGGCGCCGTGCCGCTGCTCAAGCGTCCGTTTGTTCATGGGGTTTGGGACTGCTGGGCTGTTTGCGCAGAATGGTATCAGCGCGAGTGGGGGCTTGAGTTTGAAGCGTTCCAGCGCGTCGACGGCTGGTGGGAGAGCGCGGAAAACGCCAGTCTCTACGAACAGCATTATGAGGCTGCCGGCTTCGTGCGCGTAGACAGCCCTCAGCGCGGTGACATGATCGTTATGCAGGTGGGCCGGACGGCGCATCCAAACCACGCAGGCATCTACCTGGGCACTGATCCGGCTCTACCTGGTGAGGATTCCGCTACCTTCGGCCCTGGGCCATTCATGCTGCACCACCTTTACGGTAGGCCGTCCGAGATCATTGTCTACGGCGGTCCCTGGCATGACCGTGCGCGCCTGATCCTCAGGCACAAAGACGCAAAACAACCAACATGACGCGGCATGGCCGCAGGAGATAGCTATGTTTTATATTGCTGAGACTGTCAGATCTGAAAATTTTGAAGATGGTGTTGCAGGCTGGGAGTTGGGGGCAGATGGCTCGATTCGATTTTTTGGATCATCGTCGAGCCATTTTCTCAACGCGGTTACAGGCTTTGATTAATCCACTTCAGAGCCTGCTCTTGGTCATTGGCCAAGGCTTCTAGTGTCCTGCGGTACGATACGAGCGCTTCGGGCGTACTGATTGCTGCAGGCGGCTCCAAGATGAATTTCTGAGCGACTAACTTTAGTGCTTCGTTGTTGAACCCCGGCGACGCCTTCAATGCCAGAGCTATAGCTAGAATTGATTGTTGCAGTCCAATCTCATTAGGGGTTGCCAAACTTTCGTTTTTACTCACATTGACCTCCAGGTCATAAACGCGCCGATATTGGCGCTATCCCAGTCCTTGGGCTTGCAGGCGAAGGACTGGGGAAGTCCTTTAGCCTTTTGTTTGGGTTTCGACGATCAATCGCCACCCGATAGTGGTGGCTGATCCGGGGTGCTGATGCTTGTTCTGGGGAGGGAACTCTGTCCCCTTGTTGGATGTGATCTCGTCACCACAACCCTCACACCGATAAATACCTGATACCGGTACGATGCTCCCAATTTTATGCACGGTGCTCCAAGCAGCGCTGCCGAGAACGCTCGGTGTCGTTTTGGAGAGGTACTTGACTGTTTCCTGAATGTATAACGCCATTTTCCGTCCTACCTTGGTTAGAAATGAGGCGCAACGCTACTACGCCAAACCCTTCACCGGTTACTGGCATTCCATCCACGCTGGATGCCTGGCCAGGTCGCATATAGTAGGAGGGATTCAATTTCGGGCGAACAGGGGAGACGCGCCTGGGGCGGTTTGAAAATGCTATGGTGAGCGATACAAATTCATTGAAAGGATTCACTGCTAATGCAAAAGCTACCTAGCCTCACCGTCACAGCGGATCAAGTTATTGCCGACTCCTTCCAAGGCAGTATTAGCGTGAAGGGGTGTACGCTCGTTATTAGCGGGTCGCATCAAGGTTCTTTAGCTATTTCTGAAGGGGCTATGGTGGAGGTTTATGGCGCACATCAGGGCTCAACATCTATATCTGGCGATAGCAAAATGGTGGTTTCTGGCACAAATCTAGGCTCTGTTACCATTTCTTCTGATTCAGAATTGGTAGTTGAGTTTGGCGGTAAACATACCGGATCTGTTGGCAACGAAGGTCGCCTTATCATTCGCGGGACATTTGGAGGCTCAACTAGCGGCTCTGGAGCCCAAACGGTTGAAGAGGGTGGTTACATCAAAGCCCCGCGTATCGAAAATGGCATTCACTACTACGACTTGTGAAGCTGCGCTTCTCGTCCGACGCTGGGCTTTTTGCTTCTGGCCCCTAGTGCTCTACAGTCCCGCCAAATCAAAGAGGGAACGACATGCGGATTTTGATAGCGGCGGTGGCGGTGGCGATGCTGGCGGGGTGCATGGCACCGACGATGAATGAGGCGCGCCAAAGCGGACCTTACAAGGTGATGAGCTCCAAGAAGCCTGATGCTGCGCTCGCCAAATGCGTTCAGTACGAATGGCAGAACCAGTCAATCTTCGGTGGTACGCCTGGCGCAACCCTTCAGCCTGGCCGTGAAACCGGATACACGGTATTCACCGAGGGATCGCAATACTTCGTTGATATCCAGCCGAAAGGATCGGGGGCCGAAGCAAAGTATTACGTGGTGGTCGCCAACTGGATTGCGAATAAGCGATTGGCCGCACTGCAAGGCTGCCTATAGCCCGCACCACTTCCATCAAAGGCTCGCTTCGGCGGGCTTTTTTATTGTCCGGAGAAAAATCAATGGCAGCACTCGCAATCAATTATCAGCCCATGACCACGATCCTGCTTTACGGTCAGCTTCGACAGTTTGGCCGGTCTTTCCGCATGGCTGTGAATTCGCCCGCAGAGGCGATAAAAGCGCTGTGCGTGCAGATCCCCGGATTTGAACGCTTCCTGTCGAACGCCAAATCACGAGGGATTGAGTTTGCCGTATTCCGAGGAAAGACGAACCTGGCAGAAAAGGAGCTTGGGTTTGCGGGCGGCGGCGATATTCGAATTGCCCCGATCATCACCGGCAGTAAGCGCGGCGGAGCGCTGCAAACCATCATCGGCGCTGTGCTGATTGTTGTCGGTCTTGTCATCACCGGCGGCACGTTCGGTGCCGGTGCGCCCTTCGGTTCCGCTCTGGTCATGATGGGCGGATCGATGGTGCTGGGTGGCGTGATTCAAATGCTCAGCCCCCAGGCTGGCGGGCTCAAGACCAGCGCCGCGCCCGAGAACACACCGGGCTACGCGTTCGGCAGCGCGAAGAACACCACTGCATCCGGAAACCCGGTACCGCTGTGCATCGGCGAGCGCCGCTGGGGTGGGGCAATCATCAGTGCCGCCATCTACGCAGAAGACCAGATGTAGCCAATACCTGAAGCACCGCAGCCGCCCCATGAGGCGGTTTTTTATTGCCTGGAGAAAAGCATGGGCGCAGCACGCAAGATTGACATCCACGGCGCCAAGGGCGGCGAAGAGAAACCAAAAACGCCAACTGAGGCCCCGGACAGCCTTCGCTCCGTTGCCATCGCCAAAATGTTGATCGCTATAGGGGAGGGGGAGTTCGAAGGCACGCCGACAGCCCGAGACATCTACCTCGACAACACTCCGCTGCAAGACCCCCAGGGCAACATGAACTTCCCGAACGTGAAATGGGAGTGGCGCACCGGGGCTGTGGACCAGACCTATATCCAGGGGATCCCGTCGGTCGAGAACGAGACCACTATCAACACCGAACTGCGCAGCGGAACCCCGTGGGTTAGAGCGATCAGCAACACTCAGCTTTCCGCTGTGCGCGTGCGGTTTGCCTGGCCGGCGCTTCAGTCCGTCGATGCAAATAACAACATCAACGGCTATCGCATTCAGTACAAAGTCGAGTTGGCAACCGATGGCGGGGCTTACCAGGAAGTCTTGAACGAGGCGGTAGATGGGAAGACAACAAACCTATACGAGCGTACCCGTCGAATTGACTTGCCGAAGTCCACCACCGGCTGGCTGATGCGCATAACACGGTTGACGGTAAACCAAAATAGTCCGGGCAAGTTTTCGGACATCATGCAGATCGCCGGTTTCACCGAGGTGATTGACGCAAAGATCCGCTATCCAAACACCGCGCTCCTATTCATCGAGTTTTCCGCCGAGCAGTTTCGCAGCATTCCGGCGGTAACCGTCGGCTGTAAGGCTCGCAAGTGGCCAGTCCCAAGCAACTACGACCCAGTTTCGCGCACATATAGCGGAATTTGGGACGGGACATTGAAGGAGGTTTATACCAACAACCCTACCTGGGCTACCTACGGCATTACCACCATTGATCGCTTCGGCCTTGGCCGGCGCATCAAGCCGTGGATGGTGGACAAGTGGGAGCTGTACCGAATCGCGCAATACTGCGACCAGCTTGTGCCGGACGGGAAGGGTGGCCAGGAGCCGCGCTTCATCTGCAACTTGAACCTGCAGAGCAAAGTTGATGCCTGGTCACTGTTGCGCGATATCTCGGCGATCTACCGAGGCATGACCTACTGGGCCCAAGGCCAGGTGTTCACCCTCGCGGATATGCCGCGGGCAACGGACTTCGACTTTGCCTACACCCGGGCAAACGTCATCGACGGCAAGTTCACCTATTCCAGCGCTTCAGAGCGCACACGCTTTACCCGGGCGCTGGTCAGCTACGACAACCCGCTGAACAACTACGACACTGACGTCACCGCCGTGACCGATCAGAAGCTGCAGCGGCGCTACGGCGATAACCCGCTGGAGATCAGCGCTATCGGCTGCACGCGTGAATCCGAGGCCCAGCGCCGCGGCAAGTGGGCGCTGCTGACCAACTCCAAGGATCGGGCCGTAACCTTCAAGGTTGGCCTGGATGGCCGTATCCCGCTGCCTGGCTACGTGATCCCGATTGCTGACGAACTGCTGGCCGGCCGTGCCATTGGCGGGCGTATATCGGCGGTAAACGGCAAGGTCATCAAGCTGGACCGCGATACCCAAGCCAAGCCAGGCGACCGACTGATCCTCAACCTGCCTGACGGCAAGTGCGAGGGCCGCACCGTGCAACTGGTCAACGGGCGAGAAGTTACGGTCACCGTGGCTTACTCCGTTGTGCCTGAACCGGAACTTGTGTGGGCGCTGGATGCTGATGATCTGGCCGTCCCGCTTTACCGGGTGGTCAGCGTGGCCCGGCCAGAGCCTGGCGTGTTCGAAATCTCGGCCGTACAGTACGATCCGAGCAAGTTCGCGCACATCGATACCGGTGCGCGCCTTGAAGAACGCCCGATCAGCGTTATCCCGATCACCGTTGTACCGCCGCCGGCCAGCGTCACGCTCACGTCGAGTTACGCGGTAGATCAGGGCATTGCCATCAGCACCATGAACATCTCGTGGCCAGCCGTCGCTGGCGCCGTTGCCTATGACGTGGAGTGGCGCAAAGACAGCGGCAACTGGATCAAGGTGCAGCGTACCGGCTCGACGAGCGTTGACGTCACCGGCATCTACTCGGGCGCCTACCTGGCCCGCGTGCGTTCGGTGAGCGCCTTCGAAATCTCGTCGATCTGGAAAAGCTCTAGCCTGACCAACCTGGAAGGCAAGACCGGCCTGCCGCCGGCAGTTTCGTCCCTTACCACTAAAGGCGAGCTGTTCGGGATCAGCATCAAGTGGGGCTTCCCTGCTGGCGCCGAGGACACCCAGCGGACCGAGCTGTGGTATGGGCCTGCGAACAACCTGGAGGCGGCGACGAAGCTGGCCGACCTGGCATATCCGCAGGCCGACTACCGTATGCAGTCGCTTTTGTCCGGGGCGACACTGTTTTTCTGGGCGCGCCTGGTGGATCGTACCGGGAACATTGGCCCTTTCTATCCGACCGTAAACGGAGTGATGGGACAGTCTGTTTCGGATGCTTGGCCGCTCCTTGAGCAGGTCAAGGGGCAGATTGATGAATCATCGTTGGCTCCAGCCCTTAACGGTCGCATCGATCTGATTGACGGAGATGGGCCTGGCTCCGTAAACGCTCGAAATGAGCAGCTTAGAAAGGATCTAGAGGAGCAAATCAAGCCATACGTTGATGCGCTGTTGTGGGACGCAGCAAAGGCTTACGCCAAGGGTGACATTGTTCGCCAGGGAAACAAGCTGTACCAAGCCCTGGCGGCTAACAGTGGCTCTCAGCCGCCCAGCGCAAACTGGAAAGACGTCGGCGATATCCTCACTGATGCGAACGCTTTGGCAATACGGGTTGATAACCTTGACCAGGAAATCACCGTAGTCGATGGGAAGGTGGTTGCCACTCAGGACCAGCTTAACCAGCTACAGACAAAGGTAAATGACCCTGTAACTGGCCTGGCGGCTACGGCAAATAACGTTACCCAAGTGAATCAGCGAGTAACCAACGTCGATGACAAGCTGACCGCGCAGACGCAGCGAATTGATGGCGTTTACGCTGAAATCAATGCGCCTATGGCTGGTTCTGAGAATGACCTGGCTGGCGGAACCCAGGGCTATGCGGGCGTTTGGTCGATCCAGTCTGCTATTACCGATGGTGACTACGCCCAAGGCAAGCTGACTCAAACTGTCGAAGCTCAAGTCATCAAAAACTACGCCACCTATGAGGAGACAACTACCGCGCTCGTCAACCAGCAGACCGCTACAACCAGCCAAGTAACGGCTCTTCGCTCCGATTTTGATGGGAACAAGTCCACCGTACAGACGCAGATTAAGGCGGTATCCGATCAGGCGTCAGCCACCGCAAGCCAGACCACTCAGCTGCAAACAACCGTCAACGGACACACGCAGCAGTTCCAGCAACAAGCAAGCATCAACCAAGACGTAAACGGAAAGATCACCGGCACCTACTCGTTCCGATTCAAGTTCGATGTGAATGGGTCGCCTTACTCTACCGGCGTAGGACTTGGTATTGAGACTGGGGCGAACGGTCAGGTTACTTCGCGCTTCGTCATCCAAGCCGACCAGTTTGCAATCTACAACGGTGCGGTAGGGGCGGCAGGGTCAAGCGTGCCATTCGCGGTGAACGGGACAGAAACCTACATCAAGTCGGCATTCATCCAGGACGGGACGATAACGAACGCGAAGATAGGTAGCTACATCCAGTCGAACAACTACGTCGCAGGGCAGACAGGCTGGAAGTTGTTCTTCGACGGAACCTTCGAAATCAACGGTATAGCTCCTGGTCAAGGGCGATCAATGATGACGAACAGATCTCTGCGCTTTTGGGACGCAAACAACGTCAAAAGACTGCAGTTAGGAGACCAAACAGAATGAGTTCCGGCTTAAGAATTTGGTCTCCTAACGGCACCCTTGAGTTCGATACAAGCATATCCACTTATAGGATTGTTCTGTCCGTACTTGTGTCCTATGCCTCAGGACCGCTGGGCACTAGGACGTTTGCAGCGCCAGGGTGCACCACAAACAACGCAATATGCTTTTTGTTGCCGATCAATAACGATAACTCGCAGGTCGTATCTAACAGGCAGTTGGAGTGCGAAATGGGCACGAACGAAGTTTATGTTAGGAATTTTCTCAAGGCTCGTCCTTCCGATTCATTCTCTTCCGCAACCATGCGTCTCATTGTTGCAAGGTGGGCGTGATGAGTTACGGACTGCAAGTGGTAAATGATTCTGGCGCTATATCCCTAGACTCTGAATATGCGAGGTTGTGTGTCTTTCATAAGGGAACCTATAACTCTGGCGCGTCCGTCGTCTTTCAGAATGTGGTTGACACGCAGGAGCCGCCCCTTGTTTTTATCAGGCCGCCAAATAATGGCTCGCTGATTCAGCTTGGCGTTCTTCTTGAAGGATCGGCGGGGGCGTGGACCGGCGCCACAGTGACCTCTGGGCAGGTTCACTCTGGAAACATATTCGTAGCTGCGTTTTCATCCAAGCCTTTGTCCACTTATGGCCTAAGAATGTGGGGTGCGGATGGAAAGCAGATATTTGACTCTGCTGTTCAGGCGGCAGTATTCACAAGGGTCGCGCACAACTGGACATTTACGCACGCGGAGCAGAGCGGACAAGGGCTAATAACAAATTGGTATTCGGTTCCTCTCAACTACGCCCTAGGTGATTACTTGATGATCAATAATGCAAGGATGCCCATGATGGCGGGAAACAATGAATCTAGAGGGACGGGGCTGCGATATGACTTCCCGGCCGGGCTTATCAGATTTAGCGTTACTACCGTGACGAATCCAACATACTTTTCGCTCTCTGCGGTATTTGGGAAGCTGGCTGTTTAATTTTCATTTCGTATAGGGGTTTAATTCAATGGCAAGACAAGGCATTAATCTCGGTACGGCGCCTACAGGCCAGGGCGGCGATACGTTCCGTACTGCCAGCCAGAAAAATAACGACAACTCGAGCGAGCTTTATACTGCCCTTGGTGCTCCGGCTAACGGACAGCTGCCTGGGTCACTACCCGTTGCAAAAGGCGGCACGGGCGGGACTACGCAGATTACCGCCCGACAAGGTTTAGGCCTGGGCACTGCTTCAACTGCGAACTCAGGTATCCAAGAAGCTCAACTTATTCCTGCCGGCGTTGCAAGCGGCATGTTCTCTAGCGTTGCTCGTGACGCTTACCAATATGACAGACCGGCAGAGCCTGGTCAGCCAGGAGCTTTTTACAAGTTCCTTAACGACGGATCGTCTTCAGGGCTCAGCTACTCCACTCTCATTAGAATCCCTTACAACACCGGGTATGAGGCGCAGATTTTCATTCCGGTGTCGCAAGGTACTGGATCGCTATACTTCAGGACTACTCCGGGAGCTGCCGGCACGTTCGGCCCGACTTATAGCGTTTACCACACAGGCAACACCACCCGAGGTTCGGGCGGTGCGCTTTCTGCGGCTTCACCCATCCTGCGAATTGCCAATGTCGCGCTGACTGAGCGCCGGGATTTGGGGGAGCAATCCTTTGAGCCGGCCGGTGAATGGGGCGTAGCAAACGAAGAGGCGCGGGGCGTGACCGTTGAGCGCTTTGGTTTGGGCGAGTACCGGGTGAACGGAAGCCTTGGCCTGGCACTGGAAGGCTGGCGGACCCACGACCCAAGCTCCCCAGATGGTGGCCGAATGCTTGGTATCACCGAAAGCCATCAGGAAGAGGATGGCACTGTCATCATTCGCCTATTCAAACAGCGCTGGACGCTCACCGATGACGGAGAGATGGTGCCGGGTCGGGGGGCGCCAATGGATGTCCCGCTGAATAGCTGGATCGATGTGCGGCTTGAAATGCCCAAGGTCGATACACCACCGCCACTCAGATCGACCGAAGAATAGCAGCCCGCCAACTGAGCGGGCTTTTTTACGCCTGGAGAAAAGCATGTCGACCACCGAAACTCGCGGGGTACGCAACAACAACCCCGGCAACATCGATTACAACCCGGCCAACCAGTGGCAGGGCCAGCTGAAGCCAGACCCTGCTTTAGAGAAGCGCTTCGCCAGGTTCGACACGCCGGAGAATGGTATCCGCGCCCTGGGCAAGCTCCTGCTGACTTATCAGCGCAAACATGGCCTGAAAACTGTGAAGGCGATCATCAGCCGGTGGGCGCCGTCGGTAGAGAACGACACTGCGGCGTACGTGCGCGCGGTCGAAGCGAACACCGGCACCCGGCCTGGCGCCGAGATTGACCTGGTCAACCCGGTGGTAATGGCTGGCTTCGTCAAAGCCATCATCCATCACGAGAACGCCGGATATGCCTACCCTGATGCGGTGTTGGCAGAAGGCGTGCGGCGGGCGCTGGCATGACGTCGGTACAGAAGCTGGCCGGCCTGGTGGTGCTGATCCTGGTGCTGATGGCCAGTGCCGCGGGCGTTACCTGGCAGGTTCAAGACTGGCGGATGGGCAATAAGCTCGCCCAGCAGGCCGTCCTGCACGGGGATGACCTTGCCGCGATCAGTAATGCCGCCACCGCCCAAGCCCGCGCCGAGCAGGGCAAGCGCCTGGCCCTGGAGCAGCAGCTCGCTGGCCAGGACAAACAACATACAAAGGAATTATCCGATGCTCAACGCAACCAGGCTCGCATGCGTGACCAGCTTGCTACTGCTGATGTCCGGCTGTCAGTCCTCCTTGCCGAGGATCCAGCCAGTAGCTGCAACGTGCCTACCGCCCCCGGCGCCGTCGGGATGGTTCATGCAGCCCGTCGAGCCCAACTTGACCCAGCGCATGCGCAACGAATTGTCGCCATCACCGACGATGGGGACAACGCCATAATCGCCTTGCGTGCGTGCCAGGCGTACGTCAGGGCTATCGCTCGCTGATCGGCTGAATCAGCTCGGGCCCTTTGTTGCGCACGTTGCCCACGGCCGTGTCGACCTTGAACCACTCGAATACCTCAGACGGTTCACCCTGGTGAAGTACCATCTGCTCGGCGCGCTCCTTGGGCGTGGCAGGATCCAACCATTCCCGCGCCAGGTCCGGGGTAAGCACCACCGGGCGGCGGTCGTGAATGTCCACCATGCCCCCGGCACTGTCGGCGGTGATGATCACGAAGCCATCATGCTCGCCCGGTCCTTCATCAGCGTCCGGCAGTTGGCCAATGGCAGCGCAGAGTATCGGTGCACCATCCCGCCGGCGGATGAGGTAGGGCTGCTTTTTTGGGCCGCCTTCATCCACCCACTCAAACCAGTTGTCGATAGGTGTGATGGCCCGGTGCGGCCAGATCGCTCGGAAGAACGGGCCGTGTGCCACCTTCTCCACGCGGGCATTGATCGGCGCTGCTCGGTCTTTTGCCCAGTGTGGTCGCCAGCCCCAGCGCACTGGATCAGCGTGTAGCAGGTCGCCCTGCAGGTGCAGCAGCGCAACCGCAGTTGATGGCGCCACGTTGTACCGCTCAATCGGCTGATCGCCCACGGAGTTAGCAAGCGCATTGGGCATGCTCAACGCTGCAACGAAGTCGTGGATTCCCCGGTACTGCGAAAGTCTCCCGCACATAAGCATCTCCGCTCGTCGGCGCCGATGAACAGCCGGTCCCCGGCCAATCTCTACACTGTAGACACTGGCCCGAGGTATTCGTCATGGCGATCAACATTGATCAGGTGAGCGCAATGGAGGCGTGGTTTGCGCTGCGTAACGATCCAACCTTCATATCGGCCACACCGGAAGAACGCTACGAAACGCGACTGGCCCTGGCTGACGACCTCAAACAACAGGGGCTGATCAACGAAGGTGAGTGGCGCGAACTGACTGAGGAAGCAGTTGCGGCCTATGCCGACGAGTTAGGCTAATGGCTGCTTGTAAACGCTAAGCTCGAGCAGCAATCGCTGGTTCTCCCTGCGGAGGTGTTCGTTCTGGTTTGAGATCATCTTCAGGCTCATGATCTCTTTGCCTCTTTCCGAGTATTCGACATTTAAGCGGCTGAGTTCTGCCTCGGCGTAACGGAGCTTTTCTTCTGCGTCGGACTTTCCTGTCATCAGCAGATCATTCATCTGCACCAGGCCGGCAATATTCGCCCGCGCTCGACGCAGCATGCGCTCAGTCTCCACCAACTCATCCACGAGGATGGCGCACTGGTGCTGGTACATCTCCAGCGGAGTGGGGCAGCCGAGCCAATCATCGGTGTCCATGTCTACGTTCATAGCGTGAATCTCGGGTACTGTATGTGCGTACAGTAATGGAGGTTTTAGCGTGGTGCGATTTGAGCCGACGAACTGCATCAGGCTCCACGTGATGGCATATTGGTATTCCGTGCTCTACAGTCACACGCTCAGATCTTTAGATGGAGCGCGTGATGAAGCTAAAAGTGGACAGCGTCAACAATCGTGGAAATCTCAATCAAGAGCACGTCTCCCTAAGGGTGCTTGCGAACTGCAATCTGTCGCACTACATGGTGATGGACACGACTTTTGCTGGTGACGGCGGAATATCGAATGCTCATCGTCATGTAAAATGGTTGCCTCAAATCGATGTCACGGCCGGGATGATGGTCGCGCTCTGGACCGGAAAGGGCGCAGACCGAATCGAGGTACATGATGGAATTACATGGCAGTACATATATTGGGGGTCTGGTACTCACATCTGGAACAATGATGGTGATGCCGCCGTTTTACTGGAGCTTTCGAATTGGGAAACGACAGCTGTAAAGTAGTTTATTTTACGGGTTTGGCCTCTGGTGTAACGAGGTTGGCCCATTCCTGCATCATCCCTCGACGCTGATCTATATAGGTGGCGTGGTTATACACGTCACGGATGAAGCTACTATCGGCGTGAGCAAGCTGTCTCTCAATCCAGTCACGGTTGTATCCGCGTCCGTTCATCTCGGTGGAGAATAGGTGACGGAACCCGTGTGGTGACTGGATGCCGGTGAGCCCGCAGGAATCCATGACGTTGTTGGCGTAGTTGGTCCCGATCGGTGCGGTGGTGCTGTTGCGGTTGATGAACACGTACCGCTTATCGCCGGTGATGGGGAGCATACTCTTGAGTATGGCGATGGCCTGTGTCGATAGCGGGACTGTGTGATCCCTCCGCATCTTCATTTTCGCGGCAGGCGTGGTCCATATCGCGGCGTCCAGATCGATTTCCGACCATTCGGCGTGTCGGACCTCGCCCGGACGAGAAGCGGTGTAGATCATCAGCATCAGCGCGGCTTTCAGCTGTTGGCCTGAGGCGCAGTCGCGGATCGCCACCATAATCCTGGGCATTTCACTGAACGGAAGGAATGGGTGCGGCTTGTGCTGGCCCATCTTCTCGGTCACGGCGTGCATCTCGGCGGTGGGATTCGCCTCAATGACGCCAGTAGCGATGGCATAGCTGAACACCTGGCTCATGCGCTGACGGACCTTCACGGCAGTGGCTACCGATCCCCGCTTTTCCACCCGGCGAATCAGCGCAATAACATCGGCTCGCTTGATAGCGTCGATCTGACGATCGCCAAGCGTAGGCAGAACGTCCAGCGCCATGGCATTGCTGATCACCCTGTAAGTGCCCGGCGAAATGCTCCCCTTCCTGAACGCCAGCCATTCGTCATAGACACGACGGAAGGTTTGCCCGCCTGCCGCGATCATCCCGGCTTTCTTTTCCCTTCTTGAATCGCGCGGATCTACTCCATTCGCGACGTCCCCTCGCGCCTCGTCTCTCCGTGCGCGCGCTTCCTTAAGGCCGGTCTCCGGGTAAGTCCCGATCGAGATGCGCACCTGCTTTCCAAGCCATGTAAATCGAAAATGCCAACTCTTTACACCGCTTGGAGCCACATAGAGTGAAAGGCCGAGCGAGTCGGGGATGGTGTATCCAGTTTCCCTGGGCTTTGCCTGCTTCGCTGCCGTGTCCGTGAGTGCCACTAGTACATTGCTCCACGCGTTCAATTTTCAATGTACTGGATAATGTACTAACTGTTTTGCATTGGGAAGGTATTGAGCGGTACGCGGTGATACGCCTAGCGCTGAGACTCGCGGGCGTTCATTGAGATGGTGATGCGAGGCGGTTTTTGGTGGGAGGCTACCGTGGAATTCTTGAAGATTTCCACAGTGTTTTCAGCTCGGTCAGGTGTCTGGCAGGCGGCGAGTTTAACAGCTTGATCAACCTCTGCGCATACCGCCCCTCATGTTGTAGGAGCAAGCTTGCTCGCGAAAAACCCAAGGGCGCCGCGTTAGTCCAGGCACCCTGCGTTATCGTTGACGACCTTCGCGAGCAAGCTCGCTCCTACACTTAAAGGGCTAGCAAACGGTCGCCGAGCTTGCCGTTATCCGCCAATGCCAAAAACTCATCCCCCAGCCGTTGGCTCTCGCTCATGGCAGCTTGCCAATATTTGTTGCGACCAGGGTCATCGCCCATAAAGCGCTTGAAGTCGCTGCGGTCTGGCAGCTTGCCGTGGGGCAGGCGGGCCAGGTAGTCCCTGGACGGCGCCAGCAGTAACACATCCTGCAAGCCTTGCTGGTTGCTGCGTCGCCATGGCAGGCCCTTGTCGAACCAGCCGGGGATGACCCGGTCGGTAAAGTGCGGGTACAGCACGATGTCATCGCCGTGGTAGGGCAGGTCGAGGTGGTAGTCCAGCAGGCCGCCGTCGCGGTAGGTGCCGGCCCCGGCCCCAGGCAGGTCGCGTACGCCTTGCATGACCATGGGGATCGACCCGGACGCGAGCAACGCCTGGCGCAGGTTGCCCACGTCCAGGGTGAGAAAGCGCGAGGGGAAATCTTTCAGGGGGTGTACCGGTGGCGCCTGGCGCGGGTCGTGGATGATCAGCCGCTCGAAATGCCGCGACAGCCGTGCGCGGCCCCGCAGGTTATCGGCAATCACCGACGACAGGCCCAGCCCCAGCCGCCCACGGTGGTCATCGGCGAGCAAGCCGTGGCTCTTTACCACCATGATGTTCAGCCGATAGTCGGGGTTGTCCAGCACCCGCGCATCGCGCCCGGCCAGCAGGTCGTCGAGCATGCGTTGGCAGCTCTGGCTGACTTGCGCCATGGTCACGCCTTTGGCAAAGCGCTGCTCGTTGTACAGCCGGCCCAGGTCGAGCAAACCTTGCACCGGGTCGGGCAGGCAGGCGCTGGCAAACCGCCAGGAGCCAATGGACGCGCCGATCAGCGCACGCTCGCGCGGCGCACGGGGCAACCAATCACCGAACAGCGCCAGGTCGAGCCCTTGGATACCCAGGGCCTTGGGGCCGCCAGCCGCCCCGGGGAGGATGCCGACGTCGGCAGGCGCAAGGCCCTGCTCGCGAATGCGGGTGATGGCGCGTTTACCGGCCTTGAGTGTCAAGGCCGGGAACTTGATATGGATGGCTGTCATACCGGTCTCTGTTGAGGCGAGCGGGGCAGTATAGGAAATCTCGCAGGCAGTGGGAAAAATGGCTCGACTGGAATTGCCATGGTGGCAATTCAGTTTCAGTTAAGTTGCAGCGCGTACCGTGGCCGGCGTAGGAAAACATCATGTAACGGAGACTTATCATGAAGCGCCTCACTGCCCTGGGCGCCGCCGCTATCATCCTCGTTACGGCGACCCCGGCCGCCGCCGTGGACCCCGACAAGCCACTGATCGTGCCGGCCACTGTTACAATTGTCGCTTTCGATCAACTGGAAGCTACGGCCCTGGCCCTTCACCCTGGTTCGACGCTGCTGGACACCGATTTGGATGAGGAATACGGCAAGTACGTCTATGAAGTCGAGCTACGAGATGCAGACGGCATTGAATGGGACGTTGAATTGAACGCGCTCACCGGGCAGGTTCTCAAGAATCATCAGGATACGTAATGAAGGTAAATTTACGCGTCGGCAGTCGCGTGGCGCTGGTGCTCATGGTGTTCTGTTCCAGCCTGGCGGCCCGCGACCTCAACCAGGACGAAGCCCTGGCCCTGCGCCAACAAGGCGTCATCCTGCCATTGGAACAGCTGTTGCAGCAGGCCATGGCGCGATACCCCGGCTCACGGCTGCTGGAAGCCGAACTGGAAAAGAAACACGGGCAATACGCCTATGAAGTGGAACTGGTGACCACCGAGGGCGTGGTGCGCGAGATCAAGCTGGATGCCACCAATGGCGACCTGATCAAAGATGAGGAAGACTGATGCGCCTGCTCCTGGTGGAAGACAACGTGCCCCTGGCCGACGAACTGATGGCCGGCCTGCAGCGCCAGGGCTACGCGGTCGACTGGCTGGCCGATGGCCGCGACGCCGTGTATCAGGGACGCAGCGAGCCGTATGACTTGATCATCCTCGACCTTGGCTTGCCCGGTTTACCCGGGCTTGAAGTGCTGGCGCAATGGCGCGCCGCCGCGTTGGCCATCCCGGTGCTGATCCTTACCGCCCGCGATTCCTGGGCCGAGCGTATCGAAGGGCTCAAGGCCGGCGCCGATGATTACCTGAGCAAACCCTTTCACCCTGAAGAGCTGTACCTGCGCATCCAGTCGCTGCTGCGCCGCTCCCACGGCCAGACGAACCAGCCCACCCTGCAAGCTGCCGGTCTGCATTTGGATGAAGGGCGCCAGTGCGTGCTACGCGACGGCGCCGAGATCCAATTGACGGCTGCCGAGTTTCGCTTGTTGCGCTATTTCATGCTGCATCCCGAACAGATCCTGTCCAAAAGCCACCTGGCCGAACACTTGTATGACGGTGAGACCGAGCGCGACTCAAATGTACTTGAGGTGCACGTCAACCACCTGCGACGCAAATTGGGCCGCAGCGTGATCGAGACCCGGCGTGGCCAGGGCTACCGTTTCGGCGCCACCCCGGCATGAGGTCGATCCAGCGGCGCTTGAGCCTGGGGTTGATCAGCGTGATGGTGATTGTCGGCGTGGTGCTGGCGCAAACCAGCCTGTGGTTGTTCGAGGCGGGTTTGCAACGCTACCTTGAAGCGGGCTTGCGCAACGACAGCGAAAACCTGCTGGTGGCGCTGGTGCGTGGGCCCAACGGCGTGCAGTTGGATGAGCAACGCCTGTCGCCGGCGTACCAGCGGCCGTTTTCCGGGCATTACTTTCGTATCGACTTTGCCGATGTGCATTGGCGCTCCCGTTCATTGTGGGACCAGGAACTGCCCCGGCTCCCGGTGGCGGGGCTCAAGGGCAACCTGCAACTGGGGCCCGAAGGCCAGCAACTGTTGGTGCTGCGCTCGGACTACAAGCGCTTCGGCCAATCGATTTCCATCAGCGTGGCCCAGGACTACACGCCTGTGCGCGAAAGCTTTCGCCTGATGCGCCAGGTCGGCCTGGTGATGGGGCTGGCGGCGCTGCTGTTGGTGCTGATCCTGCAACGGGTCACCGTGCGCCGTGCCCTGCGCCCCCTGGAGACCGCACGCAACCAGATCGCCCAACTGCAACAAGGCCAACGCTCGCAACTCGACACCCAAGTGCCGCTTGAGCTGGAGCCCCTGGTGGCGCAGATCAACCACCTGTTGGCGCACACCGAAGACAGCCTCAAGCGCTCTCGCAACGCCCTCGGCAACCTGGGGCATGCGCTGAAAACCCCGCTGGCAGTGTTGTTGAGCGCCGCCTCCAGTGACGCCCTCAAGGATCATCCGCAACTGAGCCAGTTGCTGCGCGAGCAATTGGAGCAGGTGCAGCAGCGCCTCAACCGTGAACTCAACCGTGCGCGCCTGGCGGGCGATGCCTTGCCGGGCGCGTTGTTTGACTGTGAACAAGAGCTGCCCGGTTTACTGGCCACCCTGCGCATGATCCACGGCGAACACCTGGACCTCAGCTATCAGGTGGCGCCGGGCCTGCAACTGCCCTGGGACCGTGAAGACTTGCTGGAACTGCTGGGCAATCTGTTGGACAACGCCTGTAAATGGGCGGACGCCGAGGTACGCCTGAGCGTCAGCGAGACGCCCCAGGGCTATCGGCTGGCGGTGGAAGACGACGGCCCCGGCATTCCCGAGGCCCAGCGCGACCAAGTGTTCAGCCGTGGCGCACGCCTGGATGAGCAAAGGGTTGGCCATGGCCTGGGTTTGGGGATCGTGCGCGACATTGTTGAGGTGTGGGGTGGGGTGTTGCAACTGCAGGAGAGTGAGCTGGGTGGGCTCCAGGTATTGATCCAGTTGCCACGCCGCTGACACTGGCACACCGCTGCTCAAAATGTGGGAGCTGGCTTGCCTGCGATCGCATCGACTCGGTTTACCTGGAATACCGAGGTGTCTGCATCGCCTACTGTAGGAGCGAGCTTGCTCGCGAAAAACNACGTCAACGAGTGCTTGCTGAATGAACGCGGCGCCTGTGAGTTTTTCGCGAGCAAGCTCGCTCCTACAAAAAGCCCTTAACGGACTGGCATTGGGGCAGGGTCCCACAGAAAAGCCTAGCTACATTCAGACCCTGAACTGATCCATCAACCCCTGCTGCTGGTTCGCCAGGCTGTTCAACGCCTGGCTGACCCGCGCCGATTCATTGGCCTGCTCCGACAACGATTCGGTCACATCGCGAATGGTCGCCACGTTGCTGTTGATCTCTTCGGCCACGGCGCTTTGCTCTTCCGCGGCGCTGGCGATTTGCAGGTTCATGTCGCTGATCACCGTGACCGCATCGCCAATCTGGCGCAAGGCGGTGACGGCCTGGCCGACCTGTTCGACGCTGCCCTGGGCCTGGCGATAGCTGTTGCCCATGGAACCGACCACATCGCTGGTACCGGTTTGCAATTGTTCGATCACCAGGCGGGTTTCTTCCACCGATTCCTGGGTGCGCCGTGCCAGGTTGCGCACTTCGTCGGCGACCACGGCAAAACCGCGGCCGGCTTCACCGGCGCGAGCGGCTTCGATGGCGGCGTTGAGCGCCAACAGGTTGGTCTGCTCGGCGATGCCGCGAATCACTTCGAGCACCGAGCCGATCTGTTCGCTGTTGGCGGCCAAGCCTTCAACTTGGGTCATAGCGGTGCTCATGTCGGCGGCGAGCTCGCCAATGTTGGCGGTGGTGCGGTCGATAACCGTCAAGCCTTGACGAGTCGCCTGGTCGGCATCTCGGGCGGCTTGGGCCGCCTGGGCGGCGCTGCGGGCCACGTCCTGGGCGGTGGCGCTCATTTCGTGGGATGCGGTGGCCACCTGATCCACCTGACGGTACTGCTGCTCCATGCCGGCGCTGGTTTGCGTGGCAATAGCGGCGGACTGGTCGGCGGTGCCGCGAGCGTCCTGCACCGAGCGTTTGACCTCGGCAATGATCGGCTGCAGCTTGTCGAGGAAACGGTTGAACCAGCCGGCCAATTGGCCCAGTTCGTCCTGTTTGGCATAGGCCAGGCGCCGGGTCAGGTCGCCTTCGCCGCTGGCGATATCCTCAAGCATGTGCGCCACGCCGAGGATTGGCCGGGTCACGCTGCGTGCCATCAGCCACACCAGGATCAAGCCGACCACGGCGGCCAGCAGGCCCAGGCCCAGTTCCAGCAGGGTGCCTTTGGCGTTGTCGGCGTCCAGCTGGTTTTTCAGCGCTTCGGCGGGGGCGACCAGGACTTTTTCCGGTACATCCAGCAATACGCCCCACGCCTTACCGCCGGGAATCGGCGCAAAAGGCGCCAGTACCTTGAGTTGGTGGTCGGTGCGCAGGCTGCGGGTCTGGGTACTGCTGGCCAAGGCACTGGTCAGCTGTGCGCCGCTGGCCGGGTCGACCTGCTCCAGGCGTTGGCTGAGTTTGCTGGCATCCGGGCTGTAGCCAGCCAATAAGCCAGTGGCGCTGAGGATGCTGACCTGGGTCTGGCCGTCGTACAGTTTCTGGCTGGCCTGTTGGCTGACCGCCTGCAGGCTGTTGAGGTTGATATCCACCGACAGCGAGGCGATGACTTTGCCATTGACCATCAGCGGGAACACGATGCTGGTCATCAGCACGTTCTGGCCGTCGATCACATAGAAGTAGGGCTCGATCACGCAGGGCTTGAGAGTCGTGCGCGGGCAGGTGAACCAGGCGTTGGCCTTTTCGCCGCTGGGGCCGATGGAGGTGTCGGCCATGTCGCTCTCGGGCAGCGCCATCGAGGTGATTTTCCCCGGTGTCGGTTGCGACCAGTACAGCGCGAAACGGCCTTTGTCATTGCTGCCCAGTTCCGCCTGGTTGGCGAACAGTTCGTCCTTGCCGTCCAGCGCATTGGCTTCGAACACCAGGGACAGGCCGAGCAGGTCGGGGTTGGCCTGCAGGGCGGCCTTGACCTGGCGCGTCAGGTCTTCACGGGTGTCGAAGGCATCGAGAAAGCGCTTCTCGGCCTGCTCGCGCAAAAACAACACCTGGCGGGAAAAGCCATGGCCGTACTGGTAAGCATCCATGAACTGCTGGCGAATGCCCAGCGCTTGCACTTCGCCTTGGGCCTCGATGCGCGACTGGGCAGCTTCGTCGAGCATCTGCATGCTGGACGCCTTGACCTGCTGCGAGCTCTGCGCCATGCGATACAGCGACAGACCCACCAGCAGGGTCACGATCCCCAGCAGGCAGAGGCCCGCCAGCAGGGTGATTTTCCATTGAATGGAGAGCTGCCTGAGCGACATCGGGACATCCTTACCTGAAAGCACATAGAGACAGCGTATCGGCCAGTGCCGGTATTTCTTTATCTGTGCAGAGGGCTTTGTCTCACCACAGTTTTTGACATGACAGCCCAGCTCCTGCAAAGTGCGCGCCCTCTAATAAGACCTCTTTCAAGCCTGCACGCCGGCAGCTGTTCCCATGGGCCGCGCGCGGGCATGCCTGTCTTTTTTGTTTCTGCTTGAGGTAACCATGATTAACGCAGTCATCGCCGCGGTCGGCACCATGCTGGTACTCAGCCTGTCCCGCGTGCATGTGGTCATCGCCATTATCGTCGGCGCCCTGGTGGGTGGCTTGACCGGTGGTCTAGGCATCGAGGCCACGCTCAAGGCCTTCAACGGCGGGCTGGGCGGCGGCGCAACCGTGGCCTTGTCCTACGCATTGCTCGGTGCTTTCGCCGTGGCGATTGCCAAGTCCGGCCTGGCCCATGCGCTGGCGGACAAAGCCTTGCTGCTGGTGGACCGCCAGGACGCCAGCGGTGGCAACCACGTCAAATGGCTGCTGATCGGCCTGTTGTGGGTGGTGGCGATTGCCTCGCAGAACATCTTGCCGATCCACATTGCGTTTATTCCGCTGCTGGTACCGCCGCTGCTGTATGTACTGACCAAGCTGCAACTGGACCGTCGCCTGATCGCCTGCGTGATGACCTTCGGCCTGATCACCCCGTACATGTTTCTGCCGGTGGGCTTTGGCAATATCTTCCTCAATCAGATCCTGCTGGCCAACGTCGCCAAGAGCGGGGTGGATATCAGCGGGGTCAACGTCACCCACGCCATGGGCCTGCCGGCGCTGGGCATGGTGGTCGGCCTGCTGGTGGCGGTGCTGATCAGCTACCGCAAAAAGCGTGTGTACGACCTGAAGAAAATCGAGCGTGTCGAGCAAGTGGCGGTGCAGTACAACCCGCTGACCCTGCTGGTGGCCGGCCTGGCAATTGCCTCGGCGTTCATCATCCAGCTGTGGTTGGACTCGATGATCATCGGCGCCCTGGCCGGGTTCCTGATCTTCTCGGTGTCGGGCATCGTGCGCTGGCGCGACACCGATGACCTGTTCACCGAAGGCATGAAAATGATGGCGATGATCGGCTTCATCATGATCGCGTCCTCAGGTTTTGCCGAAGTGCTCAAGGCCACCGGTGACGTGAACTCGCTGGTGCAAACTTCGGCGGCGTTCATCGGCCATAGCCGGGGCGTCGGGGCGTTGTTGATGCTGCTGGTGGGGTTGTTGGTGACCATGGGCATCGGCTCGTCGTTTTCCACGGTGCCGATCCTCGCGGCGATTTTCGTGCCGCTGTGTGTGCAGTTGGGCTTCAGCCCGGTGGCCATCGTGTGCATCGTTGGTACCGCCGGTGCCTTGGGCGACGCCGGTTCGCCTGCCTCGGACTCCACCCTCGGCCCCACCTCCGGCCTGAACATCGACGGCCAGCACCACCATATCTGGGACACCGTGGTGCCGACCTTCCTGCACTACAACCTGCCGCTGCTGGCGTTCGGCTGGCTGGCCGCGATGACGCTCTGATCCAGGCGAGAACCTCTGTGGCGAGGGAGCTTGCTCCCGCTGGGCTGCGAAGCAGCCCCAAAAAAGCGTGCGGGCGCTGCGCACCCCAGCGGCAGCAAGCTGCCTCGCCACACAAGCTCGCTCCTACAGTAATCGCTCACATGGCCGTTAACCTCTCAAGTCGCCACTAACAAGAGAGAAAAGCCATGCGTCTGAGTTTGAAGGCCAAAGTCCTGGCCCTTGCTGTCGTGCCGGTGTTGTTGTTTGCCGTGGTCATCAGCCTGACCACCGTGTGGATTCTGCAGGGCCAGGCCCGCAACGAGGTGGATGAAACCCGTCAGCGCCTGCTCAACGACGCCAAGGCCACCCTGCAAAGTTATGTCGAGGTGGCCATGACCACCATCAAGCCGCTCTACGACGCGGCAGCCCCCGGCGACAGCGCGGCGCGGGCGCAGGTGGTCAAGTTGTTATCCAATACCAGCTACGGCAAAGACGGCTATTTCTTCGGCTACGACTCCGAAACCATCCGCCTGTTCAAGGGCAACAGCCCGGACGGCGTGGGCAAAAGCTTCAAGGACAACCGCGACCCCAACGGCGTCTACGTCAACCGCGACCTGGTCAAGGTCGGCAAGGACGGCACCCACTACCTGCAATACAGCTCGACCCAGCCCGGCCAGACCGAGCTGGTGCCCAAGCTCGGCTATACCGAGTATCTGCCCAAGTGGGACATGGTGATCGGCACCTCGGTGAACCTCGATGGCATCGACGCCCAAGTGGCGGTGGTGCAGGCAAAAGTCGAGAAGCGCATGCAAGGCGTACTGTTGAGCATCCTCGGCGTGGCCGTGGTGGTGTTGCTGGTGATCGCCGCCGTGGGCATGCTGCTGGCCAATACCATCCTGCGCCCGCTGCACCTGATGAAGGCCAACCTCGATGACATCGCCGCGGGTGAAGGCGACCTGACGCGCCGCCTGGCCATTACCAGCCAGGATGAACTCGGCGACCTGGCCGGTGCATTCAACCGCTTTGTCGATAAAATCCACGGCCTGGTGCGCCAGATCACCGACATGACCGCCCAACTCACCGGGCTGGTGACCCAGGTGTCCGACCAGGCCCAGCGCTCTGAACAGGCCATGGAACGCCAGCGCCACGAGACCGACCAGGTGGCCACCGCGATCAACCAGATGTCCTCGGCGGCCCACGAAGTGGCACGCAGTGCCCAAGGCGCGGCCGTCGCTGCGCAGCAGACCGACGCCGAAGGCCAGGCCGCCAAGCGGGTGGTGGACGGCAGCATCGCGCAGATCCATGCGCTGGTGAACGACATCCGCAGCAGCGGCGTGTCCCTGGACAGCCTGCAGCAGGATGTGTCGTCAATCGTCAGTGTGCTCGGCGTGATCCGCTCTATCGCCGAGCAAACCAACCTGCTGGCGCTCAACGCTGCCATCGAGGCCGCACGGGCCGGGGAGGCTGGGCGTGGCTTTGCCGTGGTCGCCGATGAAGTGCGTGCCCTGGCCAGTCGCACCCAAACCAGCACCCAGGAAATCCAGGGCATGATCGATCGCCTGCAAAAAGGCACCGAGGCGGCCGTGGACGCTATGCGCCGCTCCAGCGATGCCGGCGACGGCACCTCGGCCCAGGCCAACCAGGCCGGCGCGTCCCTGGACACCATGGCGCAACTGATTGGCACCATCAACTCAATGAACGCCCAGATTGCCAGCGCCGCGGAAGAGCAGACCGCCGTGGCGGAAGAGATCAACCGCAGCGTGCATCAGATTGCCGTAGCGGTGGACAGCGTGGCGGACGAAACCCAGTTGGGCGCTCAGACGTCTCGCAGCCTGGCAGATCTGGGCCAGCGCCTCGGGCAGTTGGTAGGCCAGTTCAGGATCTGATCCATCCAACCCACGGCAGGGTTTAAACGTCGCGCATCAGCAGGCCAAAACGCAGGTCCATCTGCGCCGGAATCGGCACATACACCGTATGCCCGTCCCCCGGCGCCACCTCAATGCTTTCGCCCTTGGCGTTATGCAGGCTCGGCAAGTCAAAATGAAAATTGCCGGCGGGCGTCATCAACTCCAGGTGGTCGCCCAGCACAAAGCGATTCTTCACCTTCACCTCGGCCAACGCGCCACGGCGCTCGCCGGTCAGCTCCCCGACAAACTGCTGGCGCTCGGAAACCGAGCTGCCGTTCTGGTAGTTCTGGTATTCATCGTGCACGTGGCGGCGCAGGAAACCTTCGGTGTAGCCACGCTGGGCCAGGGACTCGAGGTTGGTCATCAAGCCGCGGTCAAACGCCCGGCCGGCCACTGCGTCATCGATGGCCTGGCGGTACACCTGGGTGGTGCGCGCGCAGTAGAAGTGGGACTTGGTGCGGCCTTCGATCTTCAACGAATGCAAGCCCATCTGTGCCAGGCGCTCCACATGCTGCACGGCGCGCAGGTCCTTGGCGTTCATGATGTAGGTGCCGTGTTCGTCTTCGAAAGCAGGCATGGGGTCATCGGGGCGATTGGCCTCTTGTAGCAGGAACACCTGATCGGTGGGCGTGCCGATGCCCAATGTGGGTTGGTATTCATGGACGATATCGCCAGTGGCATTCTCCACTGCCGGCGTGGCCTGGTATTTCCAGCGGCAGGCATTGGTGCAAGTGCCCTGGTTGGCATCGCGTTTGTTCATATAGCCCGACAGCAGGCACCGCCCGGAATAGGCCATGCACAAGGCGCCATGTACAAACACCTCCAACTCCATCGTCGGCACCTGCTGGCGGATTTCGCCAATCTCTTCCAGAGACAGCTCCCGCGACAGAATCACCCTGCAAATGCCTTGTTGCTGCCAGAACGCCACGCTGGCCCAATTCACCGTATTGGCCTGCACCGACAGGTGGATGGGCATCTGCGGGAAGTGCTGGCGCACCAGCATGATCAGCCCAGGATCGGACATGATCAGCGCATCCGGGCCCATGGCGATCACGGGCGCCAGGTCCTTGAGGAAGGTCTTGAGCTTGGCGTTGTGCGGCGCAATGTTCACCACCACGTAGAAGCGCTTGCCCAGGTCATGGGCTTCCTGGATGCCGAGGGCCAGGTTGGCGTGGTCGAACTCGTTATTGCGCACCCGCAGGCTGTAGCGCGGCTGGCCGGCGTAGACCGCGTCGGCACCGTAGGCGAAGGCGTAGCGCATGTTTTTCAGGGTGCCGGCGGGAGCGAGCAGTTCGGGGGCAGTTATCGGGCGCATGGGTGTGGGTCGCAAAAAGGCGCGAGGGTAGTGCTGGAGCGATAACGGGATATTGACCCAGGTCTAAATAACGCGATCTATGCTTGTTCGATAAACAAGGGCACTCCCACGTTTGGCTGCGGACTAAGCAACAGGGCCGCCATCGGCCCTGTTTTTCTGACATGGACCGGACATGAATCAAACCAACCTGCAATTCAAAACCCTGTTGCTGCTACTGGCCTTGGTCACCGTGGCTTTTATCTGGATATTGCTGCCGTTCTACGGTGCGGTGTTCTGGGCGGTGATCCTGGGCATTATCTTTGCGCCGATGCAGCGCCGCCTGCAGCAACGTTTTAGCTGGAACCGCAACCTGACCTCCCTGACCACCTTGATGGTGTGCCTGGTGATCGCGATTCTGCCGGTGATCATCACCAGTGCTTTGCTGGTGCAAGAGGGGGCCACGCTCTACAAAAACATCGAGAGCGGCAAACTCGACATAGCGGGTTATATCGAGCAATTCAAGAACGTTTTACCGCCGTATTTCCAGCAGTTGCTCGACCGTTTTGGCATGGGCAACCTCGAAGGGCTGCGGGAAAAGGTCGTCAAGGGCGCGATGCAGGGCAGTCAGTTCTTTGCCTCCCAGGCGTTCAGCTTCGGCCAGGGGACGTTTGATTTCCTGGTGAGCTTTTTCATCATGCTGTACCTGCTGTTTTTCCTGCTGCGCGATGGCCCGGAACTGGTACGCAAAGTGCGCACAGCCGTACCGTTGGCCGAGCCGCAAAAGCGTCGCCTGCAGCTCAAGTTCAACCGCGTGGTGCGCGCCACGGTCAAGGGCAACGTGCTGGTGGCTGTGACCCAAGGTGCGCTGGGAGGCTTGATCTTCTGGTTCCTGGACATCCCGAGTGCCTTGCTCTGGGCCGTGCTGATGGCGTTCCTGTCACTACTGCCTGCGGTGGGTGCCGGGCTGGTCTGGGGGCCGGTGGCGGTTTATTTCCTGTTGAGCGGTTCGATCTGGCAGGGCGTGGTGCTGGGGCTGTTCGGGGTGTTCGTGATTGGCCTGGTGGACAACGTGCTGCGCCCGATCCTGGTGGGCAAGGACACCAAGATGCCGGACTACCTGATCCTGATCTCGACCTTGGGCGGCCTGTCGGTGTTCGGCCTTAACGGCTTTGTAATCGGGCCGCTGGTGGCAGCGTTGTTCATGTCGTGCTGGGCGTTGTTCGTCGAAACCAAGCCGCGGGTCAAGTTGCCATTGCCGTAGCTTTCAGGCCTCGAGCCTGAAGTCGGTTGCCATTCGGCGCTGTGTTTCGGCATCGGATAACGAAGTGAGCGGGCCGCTGATCGGCTCGCCATCGCGCACAACGTACCAGCAGGCGAGCAAGCCCAGTTTGCGCAGAGGGGCGGGGACGGCGCTGCCGATGACGGACATGATTTGAATAGTGGGCATAAGTACCTCCAAACGTTATGGAGGTCACCTTACGGTTTGCCGGTGCCTGGGAAAAATCACCTGGCTCGATAGTCGACATCAACGTCAGGCGTTAGTCCACCACCTGGTCGAGCATGTTCACCACTTCGTGCTCACTGAGCAGGCCCTTGCGCACCAGGTTTTCTGCCAGCAATGCCAGGAACTTGGCGCTGCGATGGCCTTCAAGGTGCTTGAGTTCAGTCAAGGCGCTGTAGACCTTGCTGGAGGTGCAAAGGCCGGCGGTGCGGTGCGGGTTTTGTGTGGGCATGGTCAGTCGTCCTTAATTGTTATTGGTTGGACTGGGTCGATAGTGCGACTGTTTTGTGACGCAAACATGACAGCGCAGCCCGTCATCGATCAAGAGGATATTTGACGCTTATCATGTGGGATTGCTGCTCGTACGTTGTTCTCACAGCGACACTGGCAGGATTAATCCGGACTTCCCAGGCAAAAAAAGGCCCCGCGTGTGGGCGAGGCCTGTGGCTGTCAACGGATTAAAACTTACCAACCATGGCGGTAGTAGCCGTGGGGCGGGCCGTAATAACCGCGAGGCGGCCCATAATAACCGCGCGGTGGGCCGTAGTAGACGGGCGCCGGGCGATAGTAAACCTGCTGTTGCACATACACTGGTGGCGGTGGCGCGTAGTAGACCGGCGGCGGCGCGGCATACACCGGCTGCGGCTGCACATACACCGGTTGTTGCACGTACACCTCACGCGGCTGGCTGGCAACCACAGAGCCGACTACCGCTGCGCCGACAAGCGCACCGAACACGGCCGGGCCACCCCAACCACCACCGTGGGCGGAGGCTTGGCCGGCCATCGCGAGTGCGCCGATAAGCAAGGCGATCCTGGGGAGTTTACGCATGATGGTCTTTCCTCGGTTAGCCCCTGCGCTTGTGGTCTGCAATCAATAGACTCAAGGATTGTCGCGGGGATACTTTTAAGACAACGTATTTCGAGAAAACAGCACGGCCAATGGGTAAAGGTTGTGTAAGGTCTGTACCGATTTGCTTACTTCAAGGAGTTATCCATGCAGATGCACCCCAACAAGGACACCCAACTGTGCATGTCGCTGTCGGCGCGCCCTGGGAACTTTGGCCTGCGTTTTCATAACCACCTGTATGAACAGCTGGGTCTGAATTTTTACTATAAAGCCTTCAGCAGCCAGGACTTACCCGGCGCGATCGGCGGTATCCGAGCCCTGGGTGTGCGGGGTTGCGGGGTGTCCATGCCGTTCAAGGAGGCCGCCATTGCCTTGATGGACGAACTCGACGATTCGGTTCAAGCCATCGACTCCCTGAACACCATCGTCAACACCAACGGCCACCTCAAGGCTTACAACACCGACTACATCGCCATCGAGCAATTGCTGAAAAAACACGCGGTGCCCAAGGACTCCAGCTTCGCCCTGCGCGGCAGCGGCGGCATGGCCAAGGCGGTCGCCAGCGCCTTGCGTGACGGAGGGTACGCCAATGGCGTGATCGTGGCGCGTAATGAGGTGGCGGGCCAGGCATTGGCCAGGAACCTGGGGTATCAGTGGCAGGCGGATCTGGGCAGCCTGCGGCCACAGATGCTGATCAACGTGACACCCATCGGCATGACCGGCGGGGTCGAGGCGGATGCGTTGGCGTTTGAGGCCGAGGCAATCGATCAGGCTGAGACGGTCTTCGATGTGGTGGCGATCCCGGCGGAAACGCCGTTGATCGTGCGTGGTCGTGCCCAGGGCAAGCGGGTGATTACCGGGCTGGAGGTGATCGCTATCCAGGCGTTGGAGCAGTTTGTGCTTTATACCGGCGTGCGGCCTACTCAGGAGCAGTTCGAGGCAGCGGTGGCCTTCGCCCGCAGCTGAAGCCTTGCACCAATCCACTGTGGGAGCTGGCTTGCCTGCGATAGCGCCTTGCCAGCCGACGCTTCTCTACCTGACACCCCACGATCCAACTGTGGGAGCTGGCTTGCTCGCGAAGGCCGCAAGCCAGCTCCCACATGTTTATCTGCGTTATGCCTGTTCCAGCTGCGCCAGCCGTTCTTCCAGTGCGGCAATCCGCGCTTCCAGCTCTTCAATCCGCTCCACCGAAACAGCCCCCGCGCTACGCTCTACCGGATTCCCCCGTGCGGTCATAATCGCTTCAATATCTGCCGGGTCCCCTAGTGCATGGGTATACCGGTCTTCCCGCTGCCCCGCCTGACGCGGCACCAGCAGCGCCAGCCCTCGTGCAATCAGGCGTTCGATCTGATGCACAACCTGTTCGGCATCCTCAAAGTCATGCATGCGCCCGCTGCGGGTGAGCAACTCGTTGACGGTCTGCGGCCCCCGCAGGAACAGCAGCCCGGTCAGGATCACCTGGGCCGGCACCAGTTCCAGGGCCTTGTCCACACGGTGCTCCCAGCGGTCGGCGCGGCTGCCCATCACCAGGCGCGTGAAGCCTTGGCCTTCGAGCGCGCGCAGGCTCTGGCCGACCTGGCCTTGGCTGAGGTTCATCACCGGCTCGCGGCTGGTCTTCTGGTTGCAGGCCAGCACCAAGGCGTTGAGGGTGAGGGGGTAGGTTTCCGGGTTGGTCGCCTGTTTTTCGATCAGGCAGCCCAGGATGCGGATTTCCGTGCTGTTCAGGCGCGGCTCAGGGGTGTCGGTGTCGTGCTCGGCGGTCATCGCGCTTTCCCTATGCAGTGAAGCCCCTTAGCCTAAGCTTGAAAAAATAAAAGACAAGCGCCAGGCATGGCTATAATCGCGGCTGGTTCCAACCCCGCCATTACCGTGAGACTGTCATGACTATTTCCCTGTACGCCGCTTCCATCCCGGTCTTCAAGCAAATGCTCAACGCCCTCAGCGATGTGCTGAACAAAGCTGAAGCCCATGCCAGCGCCAAGAACATCGAGCCCAACGCCTTGCTGCAAGCGCGCCTGTTCCCGGACATGTTCCCGTTGGTGCGCCAGGTGCAGATCGCCGTGGACTTCGCCAAAGGTGTGTCGGCACGCCTGGCCGAGATCGAAGTACCGAAGTACGAAGACAGCGAAGTCACCTTTGCCGACCTGCAAGCGTTGATCGCCAAGGTCCTGGCCTTTGTCGACACCATCAAGCCCGAGCAGATCGACGGCAAGGAAGGCATCGAGATCGTCACGCGCCCAGGCACCCCGAAAGAGAAGCGCTTCAGCGGTCAGTCCTACCTGCTGACCTACGGCCTGCCGCAGTTCTTCTTCCACGTCACCACCGCTTATGCGCTGCTGCGTCATAACGGTGTGGAAGTGGGCAAGCGCGATTACATGGGCGCGTTCTAAACCCGCAAGCACAAAAAAGCCCGGTGCCGTTCTCTGCGAACGGCACCGGGCTTTTTTATGGGGCTGTGTTAAGCGGCCTGTTCTTCCTTGCCCAAACACGCCGCCGCGGTAAACAGCACATCGGTAGACGAGTTGAGTGCGGTTTCCGCCGAGTCCTGCAGCACGCCGATGATGAAACCGACGGCCACTACCTGCATGGCGATTTCACTGGGGATGCCAAACAGGCTGCACGCCAGGGGAATCAACAGCAGCGAACCACCCGCCACCCCCGATGCACCGCAGGCACACACCGCAGCGACCACGCTGAGCAGCACGGCGGTTGGCATGTCCACGGCGATGCCCAGGGTGTGCACGGCCGCCAGGGTCAGCACGGTGATAGTGATGGCGGCGCCGGCCATGTTGATGGTGGCACCGAGGGGGATCGACACCGAGTAGGTGTCTTCATGCAGGCCCAGGCGTTTGCTCAGCGCCAGGTTGACCGGAATGTTCGCCGCCGAGCTGCGGGTGAAAAACGCGGTGATGCCGCTTTCGCGCAGGCACATCAGCACCAGCGGGTAAGGGTTGCGACGCAGTTTCCAGAACACGATGGCCGGGTTGATCACCAGTGCCACGAACAACATGCAGCCGATCAGCACGACCAGCAGGTGGGCATAGCCGAGCAGGGCGTCGAAACCAGAGGTGGCGAGGGTGGAGGCCACAAGACCGAAGATACCCAGCGGGGCGAAGCGGATCACCACGCGTACGATCAGGGTGACGCCGTTGGACAAGTCGTCCAATACCGTACGGGTGGTCTCACCGGCATGGCGAATAGCGATGCCCATGCCGATGGCCCAGGCGAGGATGCCGATGAAGTTGGCGTTCATCAGTGCACTGACCGGGTTATCCACCACACTGAGCAGCAGGCTTTGCAACACTTCGCCAATGCCCCCAGGAGCGCTCACCGTGGCGTCATGGGTAGCCAATACCAGGAACGACGGAAACATCATGCTGGCAACCACCGCAACCACGGCGGCGGCAAAGGTGCCGAGCAGATACAGGAACAGGATCGGGCGGATATGGGTTTCCTGGCCATGCTTATGGTTGGCAATCGAGGCCATGACCAGCACAAACACCAGGATTGGCGCGACAGCCTTCAGCGCCGTGACAAACACCTTGCCGATAAAACCGGTGGCGCGCGCGGCCTCGGGGAACAGCAGGGCCAGCACGATCCCGGCAATCAGGCCGATGACAATTTGGGAGACCAGGCTGACGCGCATTAAACGTTGCAACAGGGAAGGGGCAGCAGTCATAAAGAGTTGTCTCTAGTTTTTTTAGTAGGGCACAGCATTGCAGGCAGAAAGTACTGTAGGAAGTAGGCGCGAAGTCTAGCATGCTGTAGGGCACGTCTCGTTTGCTGCGGCATTCCGTCACCCGTTTCAGCCGGGCTTGGTCAAATCCGGACATGTTCTGTTAAGATTCCCCCCTCTCATCTTTCCTCTCCGTCAGCGGGCCCTTCGGGCTGTCGTTGATGTCGCCGTTTCTGGAGTTTTCATGTTGTTTCCTATCCTGCTGCTGTCAGCCGCCGGTTTTACCGTGCTGACCACAGAATTCGTCATCGTCGGCCTGTTGCCGTCGATTGCTCGGGACCTGAACGTCAGCGTGTCCCAGGCGGGGCTGCTGGTGACGCTGTTCGCGTTCACCGTGGCCGCGTTCGGCCCGTTCCTCACGGCCTACTGCGCGCGCTTTTCGCGCAAGCGCCTGTTTATCAGCATCCTGATCATGTTTGCAGCGGCCAACACCGTGGCGGCTTTGGCGCCGAATATCTGGGTGATGGCCGTGGCCCGTTTGATTCCCGCCTTGGGCTTGCCAGTATTCTGGGCCCTCGCCAGCGAAACGGCGGTAGACATTGTCGGCCCTGAGTTCGCCGGGCGTGCGATTGAAAAAATCGGCTTTGGCATTGTTTGCGCCACCGTATTTGGTATTCCGGTGGGCACGCTGATTTCCGATATGTTCGGCTGGCGCACCGCGTTCGCCGTGCTCGCTGTGATTGCCCTGGCCAAGGCATTGCTGCTGTATCTCTATCTGCCGGTCACCCCGGCCAAGCACCAGCAGGGCAGTCTGCGTTCGCAATTCAGGATCCTGCGCAGCCCCGTGATGCAGGGGCATATCCTGCTGTCGGTCCTGGTGTTCAGTGGCATGTTCACCGCCTATACCTACCTGGCAGATATCCTTGAGCGGCTGGCCGGCTTCGACGGTACGTTGGTGGGCTGGTGCCTGATGGGCTTTGGCGCGGTCGGGCTGATTGGCAACTCCCTTGGCGGACGCGCCGTGGATCGTCACCCATTGATCGCGTCCATGGTGTTCTGCGGGTTCATGATCGCGGGCATGGTGGCAGTGGTGCCGGCGATTCACTCGGCCATCGGCCTGGCCGCGGCGATGGCGGTGTGGGGAGTGACCCAGGCGGCGATGTTCCTGGTCAGCCATGTGCGCTTGATGAAGGCCGCGCCCCATGCACCGGCGTTTGCCGCGTCGCTGAATATCGCCGGCGCCAACCTCGGCATTGGCCTGGGCGCGATGGTGGGCGGGCATGTCATCGACACTCTGGGCCTGGGAAGCCTGGGGTTTGCCGCTTCGGGGTTTATCCTGGTGTCGATCCTGCTCGCACTGTGGCTGATGACCGCCAAACCCACGGCGCTCAATGCCTGAGCGATCAGGGCAGGGCGGTAAACAACTCCCGCCGGGCACCCTCGGTAATGGCCACAATGCCGGGGTGCTTGACCTTGCGCTCCACTGAGATCGCATAAAACGACTCGGTCACTGCATCGGTCTGGCCGATCAGCGCCACGCCGTATTGGCGCACCACCTCGTCGGCGATCACGCTGGGCGCGATAAAAATCCCGCTGCCGGATTGCCCGAAGGCCTGCATCAAGGCGCTGTCGTCGAACTCGCCGATGATGCGGGGTTGAATCTGCTGTTCGGCAAACCAGCGCTGCAAACGGCTGCGCACCACGGTCTCAGCGCCCGGAATCAACAGCGGTGCGCCCTGCAAACGCTGTGGGAAATCCCCCCCATGCTGGTCTGCCAACGCCTGGGTGGCGAAAAAACTGATGCCGCATTCTCCCAGCTTCTGGCTGTAGCCCTTGATGTCCAAGTGCGTGGGCATGGGGCTGTCGGAAATCACCAGGTCCAGGCGCTGGATCGCCAGGTCGGCCAGTAAACGTTCGAGTTTGTCTTCACGGCAGGTGATGCGGATCGGTTCGCTCAACTCCATGGTCGGCGCGATCAGCCGGTACACGATGGATTTGGGCACCACATCCGCCACCCCAACGCGGAACGGGATCTGCTGCTCGTCAGGCTGGGCGCGCAGCATCGCCTCCAGTTCATTGCCGGTCTGGAACATCTGCTCGGCGTAGGGCAGCGCCTGGCGCCCGGCTTCGGTCAGTTCAAGCTGGCGCCCGACCCGCTGAAACAGGGCAATACCGAAGGTCTGCTCCAACAGGCTGATCTGCCCGCTGATGGTCTGCGGCGTGAGGTTCAATTGCTCACAGGCGCGCACGATGCTGCCGGTCTTGGCCACCACCCAGAAGTAATGCAGTTGTCGATAATTGAGCATCACGGCCTACACTTCGTAAAAATCGAAGTATACGCGAGAAAAATACGAATTTTCCTGAACTGTTCGCCTGCATAGAATGCCTCGCTATCGAGGGGCCACTACTTGGACCCAAGGGTTCTAACGAGGAATACATCATGAAACTCAATTCCCTGGGCGCGGCGTCGTTGCTTGCGCTTTCATTGATAGTGGTCAGCGGCTGTGATCAAGTCGAGAAAAGCGCGCAACAGGTGCTGGGCAAAGCCACCGAGTCGGCCAAGCAGGCCATCGACGACACCCACAAGGCCGCCGAGCAGGCATTGAGTGAAGCAACCCAGGGCTTGATCAGCCCTGAGAAGCAGGAAAAAGACGCCGAAAACGCTGCTGAATCCGACACCAAAGAAACCTAATTCCCCAGCACTACCACGTCAGGACTGACCTATGGATTACCTTCTACAACTGGCCGCCAGCCCCACCGCCTGGGTCGCACTGGCGACCTTGATCGTCATGGAAATCGTGCTGGGCATCGATAACCTGATCTTTATCTCGATCCTCACCAACAAACTGCCGGAGAAGCACCGGGCCAAGGCGCGGCGCATTGGTATCAGCATGGCGTTGATATTGCGCCTGGGCCTGTTGAGCACCATCGCATTCATCGTGCAATTGACGACACCGGTGTTCGAAGTGTTCGGCCAGGCGTTCTCGTGGAAGGACATGATCCTGATCGCCGGCGGCCTGTTCCTGGTGTGGAAGGCAACCACCGAGATCCATCACAGCATGGACCCGGAGCCTGAAGAGAAGGCAACCGTCAGTAATACCGTGACCATCGGTTTTGCCGCCGCCATCGGCCAGATCCTGATGCTCGACCTGGTGTTCTCCATCGATAGCATCATCACCGCCGTGGGCATGACCGAGCACTTGCCGATCATGATCATTGCCGTGGTGGTCTCGGTGATCGTGATGCTGGTGGCCGCTGAGCCGTTGGCCAAGTTCATCAACGACAACCCGACCGTGGTGATGCTGGCCCTGGGCTTCTTGATCATGATCGGCATGACGCTGATCGCCGAAGGCTTCGGCGCCCACGTACCAAAAGGCTACGTGTATGCGGCCATGGCCTTCTCGGCGGCGATCGAATGCTTGAACATCGCCCGGCGTAACCGGCACGCACGTTTGCTCGCTGCGCGCCAGTAACCGCTGAACAAACAGGCCGGCTGTGCTCACAAGAGCCCAGCCGGCCTTTTGCTGTCTGCTAGAATCGGCCCACTTGATAGCTTGAGGTCCCCCATGAACGAGCCGATTCGCCTTACCCAGTACAGCCACGGTGCGGGTTGCGGTTGCAAGATTTCGCCACAGGTCCTGGAAGTGATCCTTGCGGGCAGCGGTGCACAGAACCTCGACCCCAACCTGTGGGTGGGCAATGCCTCCCGCGACGATGCGGCGGTATACGCCATCGACGACGAGCGCGGCGTGGTGTCCACCACGGACTTTTTCATGCCGATTGTCGACGACCCGTTCGACTTCGGCCGCATCGCCGCCACCAATGCCATCAGCGATATCTACGCCATGGGCGGCGATCCCTTGATGGCCATCGCCATTCTCGGCTGGCCGGTCAATGTGCTCGCGCCGGAGATTGCTCGCGAAGTGATTCGCGGCGGTCGGGCGGTGTGCGACGCAGCTGGCATTCCGCTTGCGGGCGGGCATTCCATCGACGCGCCGGAGCCGATCTTCGGCCTGGCCGTGACCGGCATCGTGCAAAAGCGCCATATGAAGCGTAACGACACGGCCACTGCCGGCTGCCGCCTGTACCTGACCAAGCCCCTGGGCATCGGCATCCTCACCACCGCCGAGAAGAAGGGCAAGCTGCGCGAGGCGGATATCGGCCTGGCGCGTGACTGGATGTGCACCCTCAACAAGCCGGGCAGCCGTTTCGGCAAGTTGGCCGGTGTGACGGCCATGACCGATGTCACCGGTTTCGGCCTGCTCGGCCACCTGGTGGAAATGGCTGATGGCAGTGGCCTGACGGCCCGTATCGACTATGCAAAGGTTCCGCGCCTGCCGGGGGTGGAGTATTACCTGGACCAGGGGTGTGTGCCGGGTGGCACCTTGCGCAACTTTGAAAGCTACGCCAGCAAGCTGGGGCGTGTGCAGGAGCTGCACAAGCGCGTGCTGTGCGACCCCCAGACCAGCGGTGGCCTGCTGATCGCGGTTACCCCAGAAGGTGATGCCGAGTTCCACGCCGTGGCTGCCGAGCTGGGCTTGGCCCTTGAGCCTATCGGTGAACTGCTGGAGCGACAGACCAACGCGGTTGAGGTGATTTGATGGCGACGGACATCACCGATTACCGCGATATCTTCCTCAACGACCGCCCGATGATGGATACTCGCGCGCCGGTCGAATTCACCAAGGGCGCGTTCCCCGGGGTGATCAACCTGCCGCTGATGACCGACGATGAGCGCCAGCGGGTCGGCACCTGTTACAAGCAGCAAGGCCAGCAAGCGGCGATCGTGCTGGGGCATGAACTGGTGTCGGGGGCAATCAAGGCCGAGCGCATAGAACAGTGGGCTCAGTTTGCCCAGGCTAACCCCAATGGCTACCTGTACTGCTTTCGGGGCGGCCTGCGTTCGCAGATCGTGCAGCAATGGTTGAAAACCGAAGCGGGCATCGAATACCCCCGCGTCGGCGGTGGCTACAAGGCCATGCGTACCTTCCTGCTGGAAACCCTGGAGCAGGCGACTGCCCAGTGTGATTTCGTACTGCTGGGCGGCATGACCGGCACCGGCAAGACCGAAGTGCTCGGCCAACTGCGCAATGCCCTGGATTTGGAAGGGCACGCCAACCATCGCGGTTCCAGTTTCGGCAAGCGCGCCACGGCGCAACCCTCCAATATCGACTTCGAAAATCGCCTGGCGGTGGATTTGCTGAAGAAGCGTGCAGGTGGTATCGAGCAGTTTGTGGTGGAGGACGAGAGCCGCATGATCGGCAGCTGTGCGCTGCCGCTGCCATTGCACAAGGGTATGCAGACGTTTCCTATGGTGTGGCTGGAAGACAGCGTCGAGGGCCGTGTCGAGCGCATCCTGAAGGATTACGTGGTGGATCTGTGCGCCGAGTTCATTGAGGTGTTTGGGGAAACCGGCCAGCGATTATTTGCCGAGCGCCTGACCCAGAGCCTGGCCAATATTCACAAGCGCCTGGGCGGTGAGCGTTTCCAACGGCTGCAGGCGGTGTTGCAGGAGGCCCTGGCCGAACAGGCACGCAGCGGCGCAGTGGAGCTGCATCAGGTATGGATTGAAGGCTTGCTGCGTGAGTATTACGACCCGATGTATGCGTTCCAGCGCGAGAGCAAGGGCGCGCGTATCGAGTTTGCCGGGGAGCAGGGTGCGGTGGTGGAGTATTTGCGCGAGCGAGCAGCTCGGGTGGGGTGACCTTTCGGACGCCATCGCAGGCAAGCCAGCTCCCACCTTTTGAAGTGTGAATACATACAAAGGTGGGAGCTGGCTTGCCTGCGATGAGGCCATCAGCCCCACTGAAACTCTAAAGAATCACCGCCCCAATCAACCCACACACCACCCCCACCAGCATGGTCAACCCGGCCACCGTCACCAGCACCCGCGCATCGAAATCCTTGCGCAGCATCAACAGCGACGGCAGGCTCACGCTCGGCAGGGTCATCAGCAAGGCCACGGCCGGGCCGGTGCCCATGCCCAGGGCCATCATGGTTTGTACGATAGGAATCTCTGCCGCTGTCGGAATCACGAACAGCGTGCCCACAATCGCCAGCGGCACCAGCCACACCAGGCTGTCGGCCATCGCCCCGTCTACATGAGGGAACAGCCACACCCGCGCCGCGCCGAGGATCAGCACCGCCAGGATATACACCGGGATAGTGCTCCAGAACAGCTGCCACAGGGTGCGCAACCAGCGGCTCAGGAACGGTTGCGACTCCACTGTGCTGACGTCGGCAACGGCTTCAAGTGCTGCTTCCGGCACCTGGTCCGGGCGCGCAATGCGCTGTGCCACCAGGGACACGCCCACCACCAGCACAATCCCCGCCACCAGCCGCAGCGCGGTGAAACCCCAGCCCAGCACAAAGCCCATGAACACCAATGTCGCCGGGTTCAATACCGGGTTGGCAATCCAGAACGCCAGCGCCGCGCCGACCGACACCTGCTGGCGGCGCATGCCCGCCGCCACCGGGGCCGCGCAGCAACTGCACATCATCCCCGGCAGGGCGAACAGCCCACCGCGCAGGGTCGAGCCCAGCCCGGCGCGGCCAAACAGGCGCAGCAGCCAGTCGCGGGGGATCAATACCTGCAGCAATGAACCGAGGATCACTGCCAGTACGGCGGCTTTCCAGATGGCCAGGAAATACACCTGGGCATAGGCCAGCGCCGCCGCCAGAGGCGAGCTTTGCTGATCATTGAGAATCGAGGCGCCAATGCTGTGGTTGTCGGCCGCTACAAACGCCTTTAGGTAGTAGGGCGACCACTTCACATAGTAGAGGCCGATGCAGGCCACCAGGAGAAACAGCGCAGGTTTGCACCAGAATGCCCAGCCGCGGTTGGGCTGGGTGGAAGCGAGGTTGGACATGGAGATGATCCGCAGGTGAGTCGATAGCCCGGCATCATACGCCCCTGCGGCCCAAGCTTCAGATATCTGCGCTGACCTGGGTCGGGTCCGGGCAGTTTTCCCCGCCGTTATTCAGCCCTTGCTTGTAGTTGCGGCTGAGCAGCGAAGCCTTGCCGTTGTGCCAGGTCAATGTCAGCACGTACAGGGAGTCGTAGTCATTTCCAGACCAATCATCGGTAATGGTGTGTTTTTCGCCGGCGGCTTCGCTGGCGACTTTGTTGATCAGTTCCGGCAAGTAACCATGGGACCAGGCCGTGTAGATGGTCGCGTTGCGGTACTTGTCCTCGACCAGTTCTTCGGCCAGGGCACTGGTGTCATTCGCTGAGAACTCGATGTTCACCGGCAGGCCGAGCTTGATCGCGCTGGGGCTGATGGTGATCAGTGGGCGAATGTAGCTGTAGGAGTTATCCAGTTCGCCTTCCTCGACGTTACGCGTCGGGTTGGCAGCGAACACATAGTTGGCTTTGCCGAACTTTTCCGGCAACAGAGTCGCCAGGTTCATGGCGCGGTTCAGGCCCTGGCAATTGAGTTGGCCCAGGCCTCCGGCCGGTTTTTCGCCGTGGCGCAGGAATACCAGGGTTTGTACGCCATCGACCGGTTGCGCACGGCTTTCACGGGCGTCCAGGGCGGTGACGATGGCAGCGCTGACCAGCAGCAGCGGCAATACCATGTAGGAATAACGTTTGAGTCGTGGCACAAGGCGCAGAGGCTTGATCTTCATGATAGGTTCGAGTCTTCGTGCGTCGGGTTAAGGCGGACAAGCCCGGCCGCAGTGACGCATCAGCGTCCTGCGGTGTTCCCTGTCGATATAGCAAGCAGCCTCCATTCATTGTTCGGGCGCTCTTAAGAGTGCATTCGGGCGCTTTGGTTCGCCCACGCGGGATACTAGCTGGCAAATGTTGCGCAACGATGACCCATGCACGACGGCAGGCAGATGACTATGATGGGGCTTTCCGACCAGGGGGTTCTCGATGAACGCACTCGCCGCTTTCCCGATCAATAGCAAATGGCCCGCCCAGCACCCAGAACGCCTGCAGCTGTATTCGCTACCCACGCCCAACGGCGTCAAGGTGTCGATCATGCTCGAAGAACTGGGCCTGCCTTACGAGGCGCACAAGGTCAGCTTCGACACCCAGGACCAATTGTCTCCCGAGTTCCTGTCCCTGAACCCCAACAACAAGATCCCTGCGATTATCGACCCCAACGGCCCGAGCGGGCAGCCGCTGGCACTGTTCGAATCCGGCGCGATCCTCGTTTACCTGGCGGAAAAGACCAGCCAGTTGCTTTCCGAAGACCCGGCCACCCGCTATGAAACCCTGCAATGGTTGATGTTCCAGATGGGCGGCATTGGCCCGATGTTTGGCCAACTGGGGTTCTTTAACAAATTCGCCGGCAAGGCTTATGAGGACAAGCGCCCGCGTGATCGCTACGCCGCCGAATCGCGGCGCTTGCTGGGCGTGCTGGAAAAGCGCCTGCTGGGCCGCACCTGGATCATGGGCGACGAGTACAGCATCGCCGACATTGCGATCTTTCCGTGGGTTCGCAACCTGATCGGGTTCTACGAGTCCGGTGACCTGGTAGGCATCACCGATTTCCCTAACGTACTGCGCGCGTTGGACGGCTTTGTCGCACGTCCTGCGGTGATCCGTGGCCTGAACATTCCGAGCTGATGCATGCCGACTTTCGATTTTCAACAACTGGACGTATTCAGCAGCGTACCGCTCAAAGGCAACCCCTTGGCCGTGGTGCTGGGGGCCGATAGCTTCACCGACCAGCAGATGGCGGACTTTGCCAATTGGACCAACCTCAGCGAAACCACGTTTTTACTGACGCCGCGCGACCCACGTGCTGACTATCGGGTAAGAATCTTCACCACCCTCAAAGAGCTGCCGTTCGCCGGGCATCCAACCTTGGGCAGTTGCCACGCCTGGTTGCAGGCTGGCGGCGTGCCACGTGGGGAGGAGATTATCCAGGAGTGCGAAATCGGCTTGGTGCGTATTCGTCGCCAGGGTGACCAACTGGCATTTATCGCGCCGCCATTGTTGCGTGCAGGGCCCGTGGAGGCGCCGTTGCTGGAGCGCGTGCGTCTGGCATTGAAGTTGGCGCCCGAGGCGATTGTGCGCAGCCAGTGGGTCGACAATGGTGCGGGTTGGCTGGCGGTGATGCTGGCTGATCGTGACGCAGTGCTTGCGTTGCAACCGGACTATGCGCAACTGCTGGGTCTGGCCGTAGGGGTGATCGCTCCCTGTGATCCGACGCGTGATGCGGTGGACGCGCAATTTGAAGTGCGCGCTTTTGTCGCTGGCGATGGCGCCGCCGAAGACCCGGCCACCGGCAGCTTGAATGCCGGCGTGGCCCAGTGGCTGCTCGCCGAGGGCCTGGCGCCCAGCCGTTACGTGGTCAGCCAAGGCACGGCGATCGGGCGAGCGGGGCGTATTCATATCGAGCGCCAGGGCGATGAAATCTGGGTGGGCGGTGCCGTAGCGTTGTGCATCGAAGGGCGTCTACAGCTGTAAATCAATGAATTGTTACGCACCCGGCAATACACTATTGGCCCCTCGGCATTTGTGTTGCCGGGACTTGGGGGCATAAGCTTTCGCCCCAAAGTGTTCAGCCATTTTTCAGGATTGCCATGACCAGCCAGTTCCCCCAAGCCCGCCCACGTCGCCTGCGCCGCTCCCCGGAGCTGCGTGGCCTGTTCCAGGAAAGTGAGTTCACCCTCAACGACCTGGTACTGCCGATTTTTGTCGAAGAAGAAATCGACGACTTCGTGCCCATCACCAGCATGCCGGGTGTGTTGCGCATTCCTGAGAAAAAACTCGCCGGTGAGATCGAGCGTTACGCCCGCGCCGGCATCAAGTCGGTGATGACCTTCGGCGTCTCCCACCACCTCGACGCCAGCGGCAGCGACACATGGAAAGAACGCGGCCTGGTTTCGCGCATGTCCTCGATCATCAAGGACGCCGTGCCGGAAATGATCGTGATGTCCGACACCTGCTTCTGCGAATACACAGACCACGGCCACTGCGGTGTGATGCACGGTGCCCATGTCGACAACGACGCGACCCTGGTCAACCTCGGCAAACAAGCCGTGGCCGCCGCCCGCGCCGGCGCCGACGTGATCGCTCCTTCAGCCGCGATGGACGGCCAGGTCCAGGCCATCCGCCGTGCCCTGGATGACGCCGGCTTCACCCACATCCCGATCATGGCCTACTCCACCAAATTCGCCTCGGCCCTCTACGGCCCCTTCCGAGAAGCCGGCGGCAGCGCGCTCAAGGGCGACCGCAAAAGCTACCAGATGAACCCGATGAACCGCCGCGAAGCCGTGCGCGAATCGCTGCTGGACGAACAGGAAGGCGCCGATGCGCTGATGGTCAAGCCTGCCGGTGCCTACCTCGACATCATCCGCGACATCCGCGAAGCCTCGCGCCTGCCGGTGGCGGCGTACCAGGTGAGCGGTGAGTACGCGATGATCAAGTTCGGCGCACAGGCCGGGGCGATTGATGAGGATCGAGTGGTGCGCGAGACGTTGGGGTCGATCAAGCGGGCGGGGGCGGATTTGATATTTACGTATTTTGCGATGGATTTGGCGTTGGCGGGGATTTAAAGGCGGCGTTTAGCCCTGTGGCAAAGGAGGTTAGTTGCCACGGGGCATCCGCTAGATCTGCACCGATTCAGCCCATCGCTGGCAGAAATCATGCTGCTGTTGTATATCATTGGTGAGATCGTTTTCCTCGTGAGCGAATATATGTACAACCTCCCCATCTGGCCGCCCCAGTGTTAGCTCGTAAGCAATAAGACCATTTGACATATGTGAGGACATACCTGATGTATGAACGTTAATTTTTCCGCCTTTGCAAAGAAAAACGGTGTCTTTCATATCCGCTCTCAATACACCGAAGCAGTCGTATAAATCCATTGCTGTATAGGTTTTTTTTGTCCCATTGCTTAGCAAAAGATAAAGGGTGGGCTTGCCTCCTTCGTATTCGATCACTGCGCTGTCACGTATACCGTTTTTAATGATGGTGATTTCACGCGATTTCATGGGTATTTCCTATTAGGGTTCAATATTGTGTATCCCTTGAAGGTACCGTCTTCGTTGACTGGCGATGCACCTAAAATATCCTTGGTATCAATTCGTCCAGGAATTGCGATTTCTAACTCGTTTCTATGTTTGGAACGTGCGCCCAACGCTTTATTTACGTCTATTCCAGGGATTTTTTTTAGGGTGTAAAGAAAGCCTTCCTCGAAGCCAAAATTTGAAGCGAATACCAAGGCTTGTTTCCTTGAGGTCGAAGTAGGGACGAAATTGCTGGGAGGGCTGGCATTATTCAACGTGTGCAGGAATAGGTCTGTGCTGGCGCCTCTACTTTCAAAACCTCTTTCAAAAATTTCATCTGGCTCTCTTAAATCCCCGCGAAATAGATATTCTCTTTTTTTATCTGAGCTGGGGAGCGAGGGAGCCCCCTCATCTACCTTTGCCTGGCCGTGGGAGGTTTCAGTACGTTGATGTTGCGTACATCCATCTGCACCTGGACACGTACTTAAGCCTAGCTGATCCACCCACCCCGTAGGATTGGGCACATACCGGTACCCATTGATCCCACCCGCCAACCTCACCGGGTCCGGTGTCAGGTAACGACCAATATCCGGATTGTAGTAGCGATGGCGGTTGTAGTGCAGTCCGCTTTCCGCATCGAAATACTGGCCTTGAAACCGCAGCGGATTGTCGACCTTGCCCACGTCGAGCCGGGCGATCTGGCCGTAGGCGCGGTAGTGGGCGGACCAGACGATTTCGCCTTCAGGGCTGGTCAGTTCCTGCGGGGTGCCGAGGTGGTCGAGTTGGTAGTGGTAGGGCGTGGTTTCTTTTGGGCCGAAACCTTCCAACAGCGCCAATGGGCGGAAGCTGTCGGGTTCGTAGAGGTAGCTGCGATGGCGCTCTGCATGGTGTTCGGCAATCAGCTTGTCGCCTTGCCAGAAAAACCCGGTGGTCTTGCCGTCTACGGTCTTGCTGATGCGCCGCCCAAATGGGTCATAGCGATAACTGGCGGTTTCGCCGTTGGGCTTTGTGATGCTGATTAACCGATGCTGGCAGTCGTAGCGGTATTCAGTGACGAGTTGCTGGCTTTTGCCGCGCCGTTCACGGATGAGGTTGCCGAAGGCGTCGTAGTCATAGTGCCGGTCGCCTTGGATCATCAGGCGGTTGGCCGCGACGATGTCCGGGCCGGGGCGGTCTTGCATCAGCAGGTTGCCGGCCGGGTTGTGGGCGAAGCGTTCCTGCACGTCCTGGGAGTGATCGGCGCGGGTCAGGCGATTAAGCGGGTCGTAGCGGTAAAGGTGTTCGCCTTTGCGAGTGTCGACCAGGCGGGTGAGGTTGCCGCTTTTGTCGTAGTCGTATTGGCGTTGGTAGAGGTAGTTTTGCTGCTGCGTAACGGCGTGGGCGTGCAGACGATTCTGGTCGTCGTAGTGGTAGTGGCTGAGCAGTTGGCCTTGCTGGCGCTGATGCTCGCGGCCGCTCTTGAACAGATGTGAGGTGAGCACTTCAC
>NZ_JBQEQE010000016.1:98064-152213 GCF_052046095.1 Pseudomonas sp. 22072 | reverse complement strand
CGCCACGGGATGCATTACCACGCAGAGCGTGGGAACGATCAATGGCGCGATCAAGGCCATTCCTGTGGCCGAACGCGAGCGAGACCCGGCCACCGACACCACCAGCTTGCCGCCGCTCTACCCCAAGTAACCCAGCCTCGACCAACACCACAAAACCCTGTGGGAGTGGGCTTGCCCGCGATGGCGGTGTAACAGTCGGCAGACGTGCTGGCTGATACTCATCCATCGCAGGCAAGCCAGCTCCCACAGTGGATCTGCGTCGCCTGATCGACATGGCCCGCACCCTCGCCGACCGTGCGCTCGATTGCCTGCAACCCAACCCCACTAACACGCCATAACCCCCTAGGAGCGAGCTTGCTCGCGAAGAACTCATAGGCGCCGCGTTTATCCAGGAAACACGCGTCATCGTTGACGTTTTTCGCGAGCAAGCTCGCTCCTACAATCAGCCATCAGGGCTGGCCCACACTCCGTTGATCGCGTCGGCCATGAGTCCACGCGCACTTTTACAGGTAAACTCCCCTCCTTTTCATCTTCTCCACGGAGTTCGCCTTGCGTCTGTTTCATACCTCCGACTGGCACTTGGGCCAAAACCTCCACGGCCAGGAACGCGACTTCGAACACGCCTGTTTCCTTGAATGGCTGCTGGGCCAACTCAAGGCCCAGCGCCCGGATGTGCTGTTGATCGCCGGCGATATCTTCGACACGGTCAACCCGCCGCTCAAGGCCCAGGAGCGCTTGTATGACTTCATCATCAGCGCCCACGAACAACAGCCGACGCTGACCATTGTGATGATTGCCGGCAACCATGACTCCGGTTCGCGCATTGAGCTGCCTGCGCCTCTGATGCGCCGCCTGCGCACCCATGCCCTGGGCCGGGTGCTGTGGCTGGATGACGGGCAACTGGATGCCGACCGGCTGCTGATCCCGCTGCCCAATGCCAAAGGCAAGATCGCCGCCTGGTGCCTGGCGCTGCCCTTCCTGCGCCCGGCGGAAGTCACCGGCGCACAGCTGGGCGATGATTACCTGCGCGGCATCGGCCAAGTGCATGAATGGCTGATCGCGGCCGCCAATGCCAAGCGCAACAAAGGCCAGGCGCTGATAGCCATCAGCCATGCGCATATGGCCGGTGGATCGGTATCCGAAGACTCCGAACGCAGCCTGATCATCGGCAATGCCGAGGCGCTGCCTGCCACACTGTTCGACCGAAGCGTGGCGTATGTGGCCCTCGGCCATTTGCACAAACCGCAAAAGGTCAATGGCGAGGAGCGCATTCGCTACAGCGGCTCGCCAATCCCCCTGTCGTTCTCCGAAATCGGCTACAAGCACCAGATTCTCGACGTGACGTTCCAGGGCGAAAGGCTGGTGGGCTGCGAACCGATCCTGATTCCCCGCTCCGTCAACCTGCAACGCCTGGATGCCGCGCCCCTGGCCGATATCCTCAAGCAACTCGGTGAGCTGCCCGACATCGACCTGCTCGCCGAAACCCAGCGCCACCCCTGGCTGGAAGTGCGCGTGCGCCTCGACGAGCCGCAACCGGACCTGCGCCAACAGATCGAAACTGCCCTGCAAGGCAAGGCCGTGCGCCTGGTGCGTATCGCCGCCGAATATGCCGGCACACGCGGCAGCGCAGAGGTAGACGATGCGCAACTGATCGAACTCGACCAGCTCACCCCCCAGGAACTGTTCAGCCGCGCCTGGCAGGACAGCTACGGCAGTGAGGTGGATGAACAGACCTTGAAGGACTTCGCCGTGCTACTCCAGGAAGTACAACAGGAGGGCGAACAGCCATGAAGATCCTCGCCATCCGCCTGAAAAACCTCGCCTCCCTGGCGGGCCCGTTCGAAATCGACTTTACCGCCGAGCCCCTGGCCAGTGCGGGTCTGTTCGCCATCACCGGGCCGACCGGCGCGGGTAAAAGTACCCTGCTCGATGCGTTGTGCCTGGCGCTGTTTGGCGCGGTGCCACGCCTGGGTGACACCGGCCAGGCCAAGATGCCGGACGCCGACACGGATATTTCCATCGGCGACCCGCGCACTCTGATTCGACGCGGCACCGGTGGCGGCTATGCCGAGGTGGATTTTGTCGGTGTCAGTGGCCGTCGCTACCGTGCGCGCTGGGAAGCCAACCGCGCCCGTGACAAGGCCAGCGGCAAGTTGCAGAACAGCCGGCAAAGCCTGATCGACCTGGACAGCGACCAACTGTTGGCCAGCCAGAAAACCGAATACAAGACCCAGCTCGAATTGGCCCTGGGCCTGAACTTCGAACAGTTCACCCGTGCAGTGCTGCTGGCGCAAAGCGAGTTCAGCGCCTTCCTCAAGGCCAATGACAATGAGCGCAGCGAACTGCTGGAAAAGCTCACCGATACCGCGCTCTACACCCAGCTCGGCCGCCGTGCGTTCGATAAGGCCAAAGAGGCCAAGGACGCCCACAAACAGCTGCAGGACCAAGCCACCGGCGTGGTACCCCTGGCACCCGAAGCCCGCGCCGAGCTGGATCAACAGTTGGCCCACGCCCAGCAGCAACTCAAAACCCAACAAGCCCAGCTCAAGCAGCTGGAGTTGCAGCACACCTGGCTCAAGGAACTGCGTGAATGGCAGGAGCGCCATCAACACGCAGTGGAGCAACTGCAACGCGACGAAGCAACCTGGGCCAGCCAAGGCCAGCAACGCCAGGATCTGCGCCTGCTGGAGCAGTTGGCACCGCAACGCCATCACTTCCTGCGCCAGGCAGAACTCGGCACCTTGCTGACGCCCCTGGCGGCACAGATTGCCCAGCACCTCGAGCAACAAACCGCCCTGCATTCCCGCCAGGAACAGGCGCAACACCAGCAAGTGGCCGCCCAGGCTGCACTGGCCGAGACCCTGAAACACCAGGCCGACGCCGCTCCCCTGCTGCGCCAGGCCATCGAAGAGCAAAACACCCTCGCCCATGTGAGCCGCGAACTGGCCAAGCGCAACGAGGAAAAACACCAGCACGAAAGCGCCTGTACCGAAGGCCAGGCCCTGCTCGACGGCTTGCAACACACCCAGGCCCAAGGCACCGAGCGCCTGCAGCGCCTGGCCACCGAACTTGAGCATAGCGCCGCCCTCGCGCCGCTGAGCGATGCCTGGAACGCCTACCGTGACCGCCTGCAACAACTGGTGCTGATCGGCAATCGCCTCAACCAAGGCCAGGCCGAGCTGGGGCAACTCGAACAGCGCGCCAGCGCCGCCGGCGAACAGTTCACCCAACAGCGCGAAGCCCTGGACCTGCTCTACCACGAGGCCGGTGCCGAACCGCACGCGGTGGCCGAACAAATCCAATTGCTGGCCAGCCTGCTGCAAGACAATCGCAAGCAACAGCGCGCCTTCGAAGACCTGGCCCGCTTGTGGGACAGCCAGCAACAGTTGGATCAACAGGCCGCTGCGCTCACGCAAAGGCTTGCCGAGGCCGCGCAAAAACGCGAACAACTGAACCAGACCGGCCTGCAAACCAAGGCCGAACTCACCGTTGCCGAACAAACCCTGGCGGTGACCAAGCAACTGCTTGAGCGCCAACGCCTGGCCCGCAGTGCCAGCGTCGAGGAATTACGCGAGCAGTTGCAGGATGACCAACCCTGCCCGGTGTGCGGCAGCCACGAACACCCCTATCACCAGCCTGAAGCCCTGCTGCAAAGCCTGGGCCGCCATGATGAAAGTGAAGAGGCGGCGGCGCAGAAAGCCGTCGATAGCCTCAAGGAAAAACTCACTGAATTGCGCGGTGAAGTGGGCGGCCTGATCGCTCAGCAAAAAGAGTTCCTGCAACAGCAGGAACAGTTGGCCACCCAGCAGCAGGGTTTGGCACCGAGCCTGCAAGCCCACCCACTGTCTGCCTCGCTGTTCAATCAGGACGCCGCCAAGCGCAGCCCTTGGCTTGCCCAGCAACTGGCCCAATTGACCCAAAGCATCAGCCAGGACGAACAACGCCAAGGCGCCCTGCTCAACCTGCAACAGAACGCCGGGCGCTTGCAGCAACAATTGCAAGCGGCCCAGGACGCCAGCCAGCAAGCCCGGCAATTGCTGGTGGACCAACAACGGCAACTGGCCGGCGACCGCGAACGCCTGGAGGCGGAACTCAGCGCCTTCGCCAGCCTGTTGCCCAGCGAAACGCTGGAAGGCTTGCGCAGCGCGCCTGCGGCGACCTTCATGCAGCTCGACCAGCAGGTCAGCCAGCGCCTTGAGCAGTTGGGCCATCAACGCGATGAGCAGGCCGAGCAGCAGGAGCGCCAACAGGCCATCGAGAAACAACACACCCACCAACAGCATCGTCAGCAGCAACTCGACGCCTCGAATCTGCAAGTCGCCGAGCTGGCCGACCAGCAACACGCCGTCCAGGAAAAACTCCGCGCCTTGCTAGGGGACCACCCCAGCGCCGAGCAGTGGCAACAGCAGCTGGAGCAAGCCGTCACGCAGTCGCGCCAAAGCGAGACCGACGCCAACCAGGAACTGCACGCCGTGCACACGGCCCAGGTACAGCTGGCCGCCGACCTCAAGGCCCAACAGCACCACCAGCAGGCATTGGAGGCGGAGCAGCAAGCCCTTGCGACACGCATCGGCGAATGGCGCGCCTTGCACCCAGAACTGGATGATCAGGGCCTGGCACGCCTGTTGGCCCTTGATGAAGCCCAGGTCGCGCAGTTGCGTCAGCACCTGCACAGCAGCGAAAAGGCCGTCGAGCAAGCCAAGGTTCTGCTGCACGAGCGCGAACAGCGCCTGGCCGAACACCAGGCCCTGCACAATGGCAACCTGGAGGCCGAGCAGTTGGACGCCACCCTGGCAACGCTTGAGCAGCAACTGCTCGAGGGTGAGAAACACTGCGCCGAACTGCGCGCACGCCAGTCCGAAGACCAGCGCCGCCAGAATGCCAACCAGGCCCTGGCCGAACAGATCGCCAAGGCTTACGAGCAGTGGCAGCGCTGGGCACGCCTGAATGCGCTGATCGGCTCGGCCACCGGCGACACCTTCCGCAAGATCGCCCAGGCCTACAACCTCGACTTGCTGGTGCACCATGCCAACGTGCAACTGCGCCAACTGGTGCGCCGCTACCGGCTCAAACGCGGCGGCAGCATGCTCGGGCTGCTGGTGATGGACACAGAGATGGGCGATGAACTGCGTTCGGTGCATTCATTGTCCGGTGGCGAAACCTTCCTGGTGTCGTTGGCGTTGGCCTTGGGCCTGGCGTCCATGGCCTCGAGCACATTGAAGATCGAATCGCTGTTTATCGACGAAGGCTTCGGCAGCCTCGACCCCGAATCCCTGCAATTGGCCATGGACGCCCTGGACGGCCTGCAAGCCCAGGGCCGCAAAGTGGCGGTGATCTCCCACGTACAGGAAATGCACGAGCGCATCCCGGTACAGATCCAGGTCAAGCGCCAGGGCAATGGCTTGAGTACCCTGGAGGTCAAGTGAACGAAGCGCTACTTTATTCGTTCCGGCGCTGCCCCTATGCGATGCGGGCGCGGCTGGCCTTGCGTTACTCAGGCGTTCCTGTGCGAATCGTCGAGGTGAGCCTCAAGGCCAAGCCAGCCGAGATGCTGGCGCTGTCGCCCAAGGGTACGGTGCCGGTGTTGAGTGTCGAAGGTCGAGTGATCGAGCAGAGCCTGGAGATCATGCAATGGGCGCTGGCGCAGCACGACCCGGATGATTGGCTGCTGCAAGGTGACCCTGCGGTGCTGGCGTTGATTGCCGAGAATGATCAGGTGTTCAAGCATCATTTGAATCGATACAAGTATGCCGAGCGCTATCTGGAACAACCGATGGAGCATTATCGGGCCGAGGGTGAGGTGTTCTTGCAAAAGTTGGAAGGCTTGCTGGCGGAGCGTGAGTACTTGCTCGCCGAACACCTGAGCCTGGCGGATGCGGCACTGGCGCCGTTTGTGCGGCAGTTTGCTCATGTGGATCGGGAGTGGTTTGCGGGTACAGCGTATGACCGGTTACAGGCGTGGCTACACCGGTTCCTGGAGTCCCCACTGTTTACCGCCGTGATGGCAAAGCCCTGAGGCCAATACAATCAAGTGTGGGAGCTGGCTTGCCTACGATGCTGACGACTCGGTGCAACTGAAACACCGAGTTGATGCCATCGCAGGCAAGCCAGCTCCCACATTTGACCGTCGCTCAATTCCAGTTCAGGACCGGGTCTTGTTATCTAGCATCAAGTATGGGGCAAACCCGCTTTTGAATCAGTCCGTGTTCCACGAATTGTCGTCATTCGAGGCATACACCGAGCTGTATCCCGATGCCTTGAATGCCCGCTCGGTGTCGGAACTGCTGCTGTTGCGCAGCGACGTGCCGCGCTCGCTGCATGCGTGTATCGGGGAGTTGAGCCATATCCTCGCGGACCTGCCGGGCAGTTATGGGCGCACGGCGCAGCGCTTGGCGGGGGAGTTTGAAGCGCGGCGCTGATGGTGGCGTAGTCGACAGTCAAGGTGATGTCGGGGTCCACCTCGCCAGGCTGAACTCAGTGCAAAACCTGTTGAGAGCCCCAGGCCAGAGTGATCAGGCCATAGGCACGCATGTTCAACCAGTAGCGAATGATGATCTTGCCCCCCGCCAGTGCCTGCTCCTGATTGACGCCATGCAGCAAGATCTCCGGTGGGATCGCATACACCAGCCCCTGGTGGCCGGGCAGACTGTCTTTGTCTTCGCCACCGGGGCGAAACAGGCTGACCCGTAACAAATTGAGAGCATACGAAACCGAATTATTTTAAATAAAACTGCACCCCACTGCCATGACACTGATTAATAAATCACTTGTCCTCTCTTAAATTTCGATAAGGCTGCCCCTTACGCCATTCATAGCAAGAAACATACGGAGCAGACTTATCTTTAAATAAGCCTGCCCCGCATCACCTTCCCTATCATCATAAAAGATGCAGGTAAATATTATCAATTTGTAAAGAACCAAGATTGGCGTCGCCTGTATCAAATACCAGCGAAACGCGTATAGGTTTTCCTGAAGATTGTGTTCCCGCGGTAAAGGTCCCAATATATAAGAACCACGCCCCCAGATTAGTATAATATGCCTTATATTGCGCATCCTCCACTAGCACCGTCGCAATATAATCGGAACTGACGCGTTTCACTTCAAACGAGAAACTATACCTCCTGCCGGGCTGCAAATTGCTATAGTATTTATCCAGCCTTACTCTATAAGTGGAATCGCGCTTTAGCCCCAGGGCCAAGTAATAATTACCCTCTAGCAATTTAACTTCAGCTGATTGGCCAAAAGACATACTCCAGCCATTCATACTATAATTATTAAATGTCGTCAGATCATAAAAAGTGGCGGGCTTAACAAGAAAATACAGTGCATGTGGAAAGTAAAGTTTACCGATATGACCAGAAGTAAGTTTCGTGCTGAAATTCATCTGAAGAAGGGTGTTAAGGTCCAATTTCTTCAAGAAAGATTCATAACTTAAAGTAACTTCCCACCACCCTTGGCTGACCCACGTTGGATTCACCTTCGAGCTGCCACCATCCCAAATTCGAAGATTTAAAGGGGCTCCCCCCGAAACACCTCGGAGTTCAAGATATACCTCTGAACCAGAAGTGATAAACGGCCAGGTGCCGATCCGAATTGTCCTATTCGCCGTATCGCTTGAAAGATCCAATATTTTGGTTTGCGGGTCCGCCTCATTGATACGGACAATAGTATTGTCCAGCACGGTTGCCGGAATCGGCGTCACCGTCACCGTCAACACCTGGGACGATACAACCTTGCCGTTGCGGGTCACGTCGTAATCAAGGGTGAACTTAGTGTCGTAAGAAAACACGTTGGCGGCAATCGCGGCCTTGGTAATGTCGAACGTGACCTTGCCCGCCGTTACCCCATTCTTGGCCGGGATCACCGGAGAACCCGCTTCGCCCGCGCCCACCATCGTCACCTTGATGCTGTCTGTGGTGTACATCGGTGTGTACTCCACCGACACCGTGGCGCCGTTTTGCGCATCCAACGGCGCGAGCGTTACCGAGGTGCCAGTGCCACTTGCCTGGATCAACTTGGGAACAGGGAATTCTGCCGGGAGTGTATTGACGGTGTACTCCACTATCGGAAAGCTGATGGCCTCGGCTTCAACCTTGCTAAGACTGACTGCGGCTTTGAATTCCATCCTCAATTTTGTGCCATGGCCCAACCCATCGATGTAAGTGCGCAACAGGCGATATTCATAACGGCCTTGGGCAACCCAGTTCGGATTGACATACGAGCTGTTGAAACTGAACAGCGTCAGGTCATGAGCAACATTAGCGGTTGTTCTACCAAAAAACTTCAACGAGACCGGATAAGGGGCGGTGATAAACGGCCAGGTGCCGACATGCGCCATCGCGTTGCCGACGAAGCTATCCAGGTCCAACACCTTTGTCGCGCTATTGGCCTCGTTGAGCCTGATGACCGTCTTGGCCAGCTCCGATTGCGGTATCGGCCTCACGGTCACCGTCAAAATTGCCGACGTGACCGAGACTCCCGCACGGGTTACCACATAGTGGTATTTCACCGTGGTGACGTGGTCACGAATGTTCGCCGCAATCGCCGCCCTGGAAATATCGAACGCCACCTCCTGCAAGGCTTCATTCCCAGGTTTGGCCGGGATATCTGGCGAACCGCCATTGCCGGCGCCTACCATGCTGGCTTTGATCGAGTCACCGTTGCGCATGCCCACGTAGCTCACCACCAATTGGGTGCCCTGTTGCACCTTAAGGGGTTCCAGGTCGGCGGTGTCGGGGCCGGTCGTCTGGGCTTCGCGCAAGGTCGGCGACGGCAGTTCGCCCACGCCACGGCTGATCAGCACCTCGGTGATCTGTGAGTAACGCGGCATCGCCTCATCAGCGCGTGTCAGCGTATAGAACACCGTCACCGACTCATCCAGGTTGTTCTCCACGTAGTATTTTTCGATGTCGTGGGTGGTGGTGGCGCCATTCACGGCCACCTGCACCGGCACTTCGGTGCGGGCGCCCTGGCCAAGCCAGTACATGCGGATCCAGTCGCCGCGCAGTGTTTCGCCAAACGGTGCAAACACGGTGGCGAAGGCACCTACATCATCCGGATTCAACTGGCCGCTGACCGCCTTGTCGACAATCGGCTTGGGCATCGTACGCTTGATCTGACCCACCACGATCTGCAACCGCAGGGACTCCTGCGGGCGGCCGTCGGGCCGGGTGTGGGCATAAAACACGTCGGTCAGGTGGCCGTCGAAACGCTGCAGTTCGTCGGGGTATACCGTAAACAACAAATCCCCACCGGCCGTGGGCGGAATATCGTCGACTTCGCGGCCGATGCGATGTTCGATGGTGTTATCGGCGCTGCTGACCCGGAAGATGACTTCGATATAACCGTCCTTCGGCCAGCTCCCTTGAAGGGGGAAGCGTACGGTCGCGTTGACATCTGGCTCGATATGGCCGCCCAGGTCCTCGTCTATCGTCGGCGCCGGCCACCTGACGACTTGCCCAACGACGTCCAGATAGAGTTTTTCGGAAGGCTGTTGCACCGAGCCATTCTGATACAGGGCATGCACACTCGCGCTGCCTTCGGCAATCGCGCTCACCAGCGCGTTGGGAACCTCAAAGGTATAAAGGCCTGCTCTACTGAGTTCTTCGGTGTGCGTATAAGGGATCGAATTGCCTTCACTGTCCAAACCGGCCCAGATCAGCGTCACGTGGGAATAGGCGCTAGCCTCCTGGGAGAGGACCCAAAGGGCCACTTCCACATCCCAACTGCCCAGTTCCGCGAGGTCGATTTTCGTACCGGTGTCTGGAAACTGCAGCCACGGCGCTTCGGGGCGCACCTCATTGAGGTGCACATCAATCAACGACACCGCCGACCAGCGCGCCCGCTCCTCCGGCAGATTGCCGCCCGCGTCCCGCACCTGGTAAGCCACGCGCGTAAGCCGGTTATTGCCCGCGGCGCTGATAGTGGCGTAGTCGACGGTCAAGGTGATGTCACGGCCCACTTCGCCGGGCTGGACCCGGTGCTGAACCACTTGCGAGCCCCAGGCCAGAGTGATCAGGTCATAAGCGCGCATGTTTAGCCAGTAGCGAATGATGATCTTGACACCCGCCAGTGCCTGCTGCTGGTTGACGCCATGCAGCAAAACCTCCGGTGGGACCTCATACGCCAGCCCCTGGTGGCCGGGCAGACAGTCTCTGTCTTCGCCACCGGGGCGAGTCAGGCTGACCCGTAACTTGATTTCTTCGGTGAATGACTCATTGCCGCTTCTGCGCCTTAGCATGGCACATACCGGGTAGACCAAGAACGGGACGATATGGTGCGCGGGAACGGTCAGCGGGATCAGGTCAAGGTTTTGCTCGCCTTCGCGAATCGGCGTAGAGGCCACGGGAATATTACGGTTGCCCCAGAACAGTGAGGCAACACTGCCCGGAGTGACGCCATCTTTGGGGTTGATCAGGTAGACCACCAACGGCACCTCGGTATGCCGCAGGCCGATACCGCCATGCGCCCCTTCGATATCACCATCAATGGCCGGTTCCATCAGCGGAACAACGATGGGCGGCAGGAGGGGGTCAAGTGTTTTGTCCTTGGGCATGGCGAGAATCCTCACGGTCGTGCGCTGTTGGCTTACCACTATCAAACGCCTGAAATCGCGGCGTGCCTACTGTCAGAATTAACAGGTAGTGCAGGATGCCCCTGGATCGGTACCTGTTAATTCTGACAGTAGCCAATGCCCGGATTCAGGCGTTTGATAGCGCCAACAGCACACTTCGCAGGAACAGGAGAACAGCCATGCCAGCCAAAAAAAACCAGACATCCGCGCCTGCGACCAAGCCAGCAGCGGCAGAGGGAAAGACCAAAACCAAAGCCTCTGCCAAACAGAAGGTTCCGGCCCCATCACACACCATCATGACGCTGGAGGAAAAGAAGGCGCCCAAGTACCTCGACCGGCTTTACATTCCCGGCATGAGTGAGAACGTCAAAGGCTACGACGCTGGCGTCCCGAAGTGGTTGTTTGAGTCGGGCATGACGATTCAGGTAGACAAAGGCTGGGCCGCGGCGCCGGGCGATGTCATTACGGTCGGTAAACTACTCGACGACGGCACTGTGTCGGTACTCGCCACCAAGCAGCTCAAACCTGGCGAGGAGCTGAACAACGCCTACTTTTTCGCCGCCGAACAGAAGGACCTGCCCGACGGCCCGTATGCCCTGGTGTATGTGGTCCACTATGCCGGCGGCACGGACTACGACAGGTCTTACCCGCTGCTGACGCTGGTCAAGACCGACCTTCCCGCCGGTGACGACAACGATGGCCCTACAGTACCCGGGCATTCAGGACTGAAATTCAGCGTATCCGAGACGGTCATCGTCCCAGGCAACGCCAGCAAAGGCGTCACTATCACGCTTCAGCCGCCCCCAAACACCAACCCAACCGATGAAGTCGATCTTCACTGGGGATCGGTGATCAAGACGCAAAACATTGCGGGGGCTCTCAAGCCCACAGTGATCCTGGTGACCTATGCGGATTTGCTTGAAGCCGGCGACAGTGATCGCCTGTACGTCTGGCTGGAGGTGCGGGACCTGGTGGGGAATGTCTCGACGCCCGGCTCGGCCAGCGTGGAGGTCTCGGTGAACCTGGGCCAGCAACTGACGGATGGCCCCGTCATCGTCAATGGCGGGCCACCTGGCTATATCGACCTTGAAGTCGTGGGGGAAAACCCCCTGGAGATGCAGGTTCGCACGCCGTCAAGCGTGGGCCAGGTGGGTGATATTTATGATGTGATGTTCCGCATCTACCCGCCTAAAGGTGGCGTCAAAATCATTCACAAATTTGTCGAGATCAGGCGAGGTGGCCAGGTCTATTCAGTGTTCATCGATTACCTTGATATACGGATGGCCGCTGAGGGCCGGGTGGAGACCAGCTTCGTATTGAGAAAGTCCGGCCCGCCCTACGAGGTGTACTCCAAGAAAACCAGCGCCGAGGTCAGAGGCTCAGTGGTTCGCCTGGAGCCACCGGACCTTGAGGGCTACCCAGACGATCACATCGGTAACGACCCGGCGCATGTCATCGCACGCTGCCCCTACTATGCCTGGCGGCAACCCACCGACGAGATTCTGTGGATCTTTCGACTTGTAAAAGGGTTGAACGAGGTGATCCTCCATACCGAGACACAAGTCGTTGGCCAATCCTGGCCCGTCGGTGCGCCGGTCAAGCAGGTGTTTTACTGGGAACAATTGCGCCAGTTCAAAGGCTACAGCTTCGAGTTCTATTACGTGATCTCAAGCAGCTTCACCCGCGCGCGCGCAATAGACCTGAATGAATCCTTGCGTCGGATATTGACCATCAGCTAGATACGTCAAACCCCAAGGCACTCTCGCGAGTGGCTTGGGGTTTGAATCCCTCGACAATCAGTTTTGAATCTTGTGATCCAGCGCCGCATAAAAGTTGGCACTCTGTTGCAGGTACTTCTGAGTATAAGCCGTGACATTGGATTTTTTGCCGGTGACTTCCACGCTGGCGGCGGCAGGCAAGGCCACGGTGGCGGAAACAGCAGAAGCAGCGATGATCGAGAAGAGATTGAAGTTCATGGCGGTAACCCTTGTGTTCGTTTGGTTGGGTGGCCTGGGAAGGCCTTGGAACCCAACTTACGCCCGAGGGTTGAACCTTAGAAATGCTTTGAAACAGTAGCCGTTATCACTGCGATTAATACAAAGGCTCAGGCCCCGCAGTGCGGGGCCTGTGGCTTATTGACGCACCAGGAACTTGAGGTCACTGGGGGCATCGATCGGCAATTTCTGCACGGTTTTACCCAGCAGGCCGGTCTTGGGGTCGCGCTCGACGACGACAATTTCATTGCTTTTCTGGTTGGCGATCAGCAGGAATTTTCCGCTAGGGTCGAGGCTGAACTCACGCGGATGGTCGCCTTCGACAGAACGCCGCTGGATTTCCTTGAGGTGCGCGGTGGCTGGATCGATGCTGAACACCAGCATCTGATTGGCCGTGCCACGGTTGCTCACGTACAGGAATTTGCCGTCGTTTGACGCATGCAACGCCGCACCGGCCTTGTCGGACACCGGTTGGCCGGCGGCATAGTCGAGCAACTGGGTTTGCGTCAGCTTGCCGTCGTTGTAATCGAACACGGCTACCTGGGCGCTCATCTCAGTGGTCAGCCAGGCGTGTTTGCCGTCCGCGCTGAACAGCAAGTGACGCGGCCCGCTGCCCGGTGGCAACTGCACCGACGCCGGGTCGGCCGCTGTCAGTGGCAGCTCGTGATTGGCCTTGGGGTCGTAGCGGTAGGCAAACACCTTGTCCGCGCCCAGGTCCTGCACGAATACATACTTGCCGTCCGGCGACGACACTACCGAATGCACATGGTTGGACGCCTGGCGCTCCGGGTTCACACGGCTGGCCGGGTGCCCGCTCAATTGCACCGGTGCCGACAGCTTGCCGCTGGCATCCACCGGCAGGATTGCCAGGCTGCCACCCGGGTCTTCCACCACCGAATAGTTGGCGACGAACAGGTAACGCCCATCGGCGGCCACACTGGAATGGGTCGGCTCATTGCCCAGGCTCTGCACCTGGTTGATCAGGGTCAACTGGTGGTTCTGGGGGTCGATGCTATAGCTGCTGACACGCCCCACCGGGTCTGCCTGGCCGGGGCCGTTCTCATTGACCACAAACAACTGCTTCTGATCTTTGGAGATCGTCAGCCAGGAAGGGTTGGCGGTTTTCGCCGCCAGCACTGGCTTGCCGCTGAACTGCCCGGTGCTACTGTCGAATTGCAGGCGGTAGATCCCTTCACTGGTGCCGGCCGTATAGCTGCCGACCAACAGTTCATGGATATCGGCCGGCGCGGCCTGCACCGACATCGCACCGACACTGCCTGCCATCAGCAGGGGCCAGAATTTACGCATCATCTGCTTCGTCCTCGTCGTTATTGTTGTCGCCCTGGATGGCGCTCAAGCAGACCAGACGGTGCTCACCGTCGTCGTTGATCAGCAACCAGCTTTGCAAGCTCTCGTCAAAGGTAGCCGCCTGCAATTGTTCTGGACTGAAGGTCCAGCGCTTGAGTTCCCGGCCATCCATGCTTTGGATCTGCAGTTGCTGATCAAGCTCGAAGTCAAAGGCGTGCAGTCCATTGATGATCAGCATATCGCTGGTGGCAAGGACGCAGGTCAGGGTGTCAGCAGTCATGGCAGTCAATCATTTTGGGGAAAGCCGCAATGATAGCCCAGGCTGTAACCTAGAGGTTGAACACTGCGGTGATGCTATCGCAGCATAGGTATCTACAACTTCGGTACGACGCTAAACCTGTGGCGAGGGAGCTTGCTCCCGTGACGGCCTGACAGCCAACGCCCGCCTACCTGACACCCCCACGATCAAACTGTGGGAGCTGGCTTGCCTGCGATGGCAGCCTGACGGCCGACGCAGTTATACCGGGTAAATATCCATTCCTGCGGTATCAGACATCTACGCGCTCTGATCCAACATCCCAGTTGGCTGCCAGGCCGTCTTCGCAGGCAAGCCAGCTCCCACACTTGGCACGGTGCGTCAGTTGGATCAGCTTCGGCTGTCAGGCCGTCACGGGAGCAAGCTCCCTCGCCACAGGTCCAGCTTTGCGCCAACGTTGTGTAGATACCTATGCCTATCGCAGGCAAGCCCGCTCCCGCCTTTTGGGAGCAGGATCAATGCGCGAACAACGAGTTGCCCTTCTGCCCTGCCAGCTTTTCAGGCTTGATCAGGAATCGCGCCAGCGCCGGCAACAGCCACAGCGCGCCGAACATGTTCCACAGCAACATGAAGGTCAACATCAAACCCATGTCGGCCTGGAACTTGATGGCCGAGAAGATCCAGGTGCACACGCCAATGGCCAGGCACAAGCCGGTGAACAGCACGGCCTTACCGGTGGATTTCAACGTCTGGTAATAGGCCTCTTGCAACGGCAAGCCAGCGCGCAGGAAGCTTTCCAGGCGGCTGTAGATGTAGATGCCGTAGTCCACGCCAATCCCCACACCCAGGGCTACCACCGGCAAGGTTGCGACCTTGACGCCAATGCCCATGAACGCCATCAGTGCGTTACCCAGTACCGAGGTCAGCACCAGCGGCAACACGATGCACAGGGTCGCCGCCCAGGAGCGGAAGGTGATCATGCACATGGTCGCCACGCACAGGTACACCAGGATCAGGATGATCAGTTCCGACTCCTTGATCACCTCGTTGGTGGCCGCTTCGATCCCGGCATTACCCGCTGCGAGAATGAATTCCAGGCCGTCCTTGTTGTTTTCCTTGGCGAAGTCCTGCACCGCATGCACCGCGCGGTCGAGGGTTTCGGCCTTGTGGTCGTTGAGGAACACCAGCACCGGCGCCAGGGAGCAATTGTTGTTGTACAAGCCATCGGCACGGGCGATGGAGTTGTTCAGCACATCCGGGTTGCGCGACAGGGTTTCCCATTTCAGGTTGCCCTCGTTCATGCCCTTGATCATTTGCTTGGACACGGTCACCAACGAGATCGCCGACTGCACGCCCTCGGTGTTCTGCATCTTCCACATCAACTGGTCGATGGGCGCCATGGCTTCATAGCGCGAGCAGCCTTCGGCCTTGGTCTTGACCATCACCACCAACACGTCGGAGCTGGTGGAGTAATTGCTGATGATGAAGTTGTTGTCCTTGTTGTAGCGCGAATCCGGGCGCAGTTCCGGTGCGCCTTGGTCCAGGTCGCCAATCTTCAGGTTCTGGCTGTACCAGAGGCCGCCACCAAAGGCGATCAACGCCAGGAATACCGAAACCGGCGCGACTTTCGGGCTGGCAAATTTGGACAGCAGGCGCCAGAAGCTATGTTCGCGGTTCGCGTCTTTCTTGCTCTTGGCGATGGCGCGCTTGCTGATGCCCACGTAGGAAATCGCGACCGGCAGCAGGATCAGGTTAGTGAACACGATCACCGCCACGCCGATGGACGCGCCGATAGCCAGTTCGCGGATCACGCCGATGTCGATGATCAGCAGCGTGATGAAGCCCACCGCATCCGCCAGAATGGCGATCATCCCCGGCAGGAACAGTTGCCGGAAGGTGCGCCGCGCGGCGGTGAGGGCGTTGTCTGCCTCGCTGGATTGCAGGGCAATGCCGTTGATCTTTTGCACCCCATGGGAAATGCCGATGGCGAAGATCAGGAACGGCACCAGCATCGAATACGGGTCCAGTCCGAAACCGAAGAAGTGCATCAACCCCAGTTGCCAGACCACCGCCACCAATGTCGTGCTCAACACCGCAATGGTGCTGCGCAGGCAGTTGGTGAACCACAGCAGCAGAATCAGGGTGATGACGAACGCAACGCCGAAGAACAGCACCACCATCACCAGGCCATCGATCAGGTCGCCGACCTTTTTGGCAAAGCCGACAATATGAATCTTGACGTTGGGGTTCTGGGTTTCGAACTTGTCGCGGATCTTGTCTTCGAGTTCATGGGAGAACTTGCGGTAGTCCAGGGCCAGCAACTTGCCCTGGTCTTGCGGGTCCGGGTAGGACTCCAACAGCGGGATATCAACGATGCTCGACTTGAAGTCATTGGCGACCAGCCGCCCGACCTGGCCGGACTTGAGCACGTTATTGCGCAACTGGTCGAGGCTCTGCGGCGAACCGTTGTAGCTCTGCGGGATCACCTCCCCGCCGGCAAAACCTTCTTCGGTCACCTCGGTCCAGCGCACGCTGGGGCTCCACAGCGACTTGAGGCCCGAGCGGTCCACACCGGAGATGTAGAACACCTCGTCGTGGATCTGGCGCAGGGTCTCCATGTACTCCTTGGTGAAAATGTCCCCGTCCTTGGCTTCCACCGAAATACGCACGGTGTTGCCCAGGTTGGCCAAATCGTTGCGGTGCTCCATCATTTTTTCGATGAAGGGGTGCTTGAGCGGGATCATCTTTTCAAAACTGGTGGACGGGCGAATCAAGGTCGCCTGCCAGAACAGGAAGAGGCTCACCAGCAGGCAGATGACGATCACCGCCGGGCGATTGTTGAAGATCAGACGTTCAAGAAAGGTCGCTTTATCGTTGTGATGACTGCTCATTGAGTCCCCGCCTTCTTATTATTGTGAGAGCTCTGCGCCGGCCGATGTGGCAACCCGCACGCCACCCTGCCCCGCGAGGATCAAATTGCCATTGCCGGCCGCCGTGACCGCCGAGAGTGAAATACGGTCCGGGCGATTGAACACACTGAAGGTCTGGCCGTCGTCATGGCTGACCACCACGCTGCCGCCGTTGCCGACCACAACAATGGAACCGTCCTCCAGCAAGGTCGCCCCCGACAGGCCAAACTCCAACGCACCACGCGCTGCGTTCAATTGGACCTGTTCCCAAGTGCTGCCGAAATCGGTGGAGCGGTAGAGGTTGCCGCGCAACCCATACGCCAGCAGAGTTTGCGGCTGTGCGGTGCTGATCACGCCAAACAGCGAACCCTCGTAGGGGCCTTCGAGTTTTTCCCAGGTCTGGCCGTCGTCGCTTGAGCGAAACATGCTGCCTTGCTCACCGACGATAAACAGGCCGGCGCCCTTGACGTGTGCAATGGCGTTGAGGTGGTACTGGTCTTCGTTGTCGAGGCGCTCGCTGACATCGTTCCAGGTTTTGCCGGCGTCGGTGGTCTCGATCAACGCACCGTAGGCGCCCACGGCCAGGCCGTGGTTGGCGTCGTTGAACCACACATCGAGCAACGGCGCTTCGCGTTTGAGGTCTTGATATTGCTGGGTCCACGTGGCGCCGCCATCGGTACTGGCAAGAATCTGCGCATCGTGGCCGACGGCCCAACCGTGCTGATCATCAACGAAAAACACCGCCGTGAGCAGTTGCCGGGTGGGTACTTTGGCTTGGGCCCAGGTGTTGCCCTGGTCATCGGAATAAAGGATATGCCCCCGATCACCGACCGCCACCAGGCGCTTGCCCGCGTGAACCACGTCGATCATCAAGCCTTTGGCGGCCTTGGGGGATTCAATTGCAAAGACTGCGGCGGCGGAGGTATCGCTGGCGGCCAGAACCGGCAGCGACAATGCGCTGCCAGCAAGCAGCGAGAGCGCTGTGGCCAGCAACGCAACCCTGCGTGCGGCGCGTGGGCGGCAAACAACCCAACCCATGACAGGCTCACTCATAGACCTTTCTCCCATTTATTATTGTTAGGTCGTCTTCTCTGCCAGGACCTTGAAACCTGCAATCTAGAGCGCCTGGAGGAAGCAGGAGCCATCCTATCGGGCTTTGGAATCGTCTGACAATCGGCGCTACGTTATCTTTTGTTAACTGGCGGCGTTTGGCCATGTGCTGAATATAGCTATATCAGCTGAAATGATGGCCCCACGTGGGAACGATCAGGAGAAATGAATTTTTATTCTATCTATTGAATTCAGTGAATTTTTATTCCATTAATAGCTTTCCTGAAAACAATAATCCAAAGGACCACGACGATGCGTGAACTCGGAATCGGCTTGATCGGCACAGGCTTCATGGGCCGCGCCCACGCGCTGGCGTTCAACAACGCCCGGGCGGTATTTGAACTGCCGGTGCAGCTCAAGCTGGCCGCCCTGGCCGATGCCGACACCGAACGCGCCCAGCGTTGCGCCAGCGCCTGGGGGTTTGCCCAGGCCCATGGTGACTGGCAAGCGCTGATCAACGACCCAAAGGTCGACGTCGTGGCCATCACCACCCCCAACCATTTGCATTACCCCATGGCCATGGCCGCGATTGCGGCCGGCAAAGCCGTGTATTGCGAGAAACCCCTGGCCGTCAGCCTCGAACAAGCCGACGCCATGCGCCGCGCAGCCCATACCGCCGGGGTGGTGACGCGTGTCGGCTATAACTACCAGCACAACCCCATGATCGTGCTGGCCCGGCAGATGATTGCCCAGGGCGAACTGGGCCAGATCATCAGTTTCCAAGGTGAGTTCAGCGAAGACTTCATGGCGGACCCGGCCTCCCCTTGGTCGTGGCGCTGCGAAGTGGAGCATGCTGGCGGCGCCCTGGCTGACCTGGGCAGCCATTTGCTGTCAATGGCCCGCTACCTGGTGGGCGACGTGACCCATGTCTGTGCCGATACCCAGACCGTGCACAACCAACGCCCCGCCACCGCCGGCAGCCCAACCTCAAAAGCCATTGCCGTGGATGACCAGGTGCATGCCCTGTTGCGCTTCGCCAACGGCGCCCGTGGCACGGTGAGCAGCAGTTGGCTCAAGCACGGCTACAAAAACCATCTGAGTTTCGAGATCAGCGGCACCCAAGGCACGCTGGCGTTTGACCAGGAACGCTTGAATGAACTGCGCCTGTACCGCATCGGCCAGGACGGCTTCCAGCGCGTGCTGGCTGGCCCTGCCCTGCCCGGCTATGCGGCATTCAGCCCGGCGGCGGGGCATCAGTTGGGCTACAACGAGTTGAAGACGTTGGAAGTGCACGAGTTGATCATGGCGCTGGCCGGCCAAGGGGACCAGGGGACGGACTTTGAGGCGGCGTGGGAGGTGGAGCGGTTGGCGACGGCGATTCGAGTGGCCGCCCTTGAGGAACGCTGGGTCAAAGTGGACACGGTTTAAAAGTGGGAGCGGGCTTGCTCGCGAATACGCTNCGCATTCGCGAGCAAGCCCGCTCCCACATTTGGTCATCTGAACCATTCAATCAGCGCAAGGCCCGACGCAGCACTTTGCCCACCGTGGTCTTAGGCAGTTCCGTGGTGCGAAACTCCACATATTTTGGCAGCTTGTACCCCGTCAGGTACTCCCGGCAGTGCGCAAGAATCTGCTCCTGGGTCAGGCTCGGGTCCTTGCGCACGACGATGATCTTGACCTTCTCCCCGGTCACTGGGTCTTCGACCCCAATGGCCGCCACTTCAGCAACCCCAGGGTGCATGGCCACCACGTCCTCGATTTCATTGGGGTACACGTTGAAGCCCGAGACCAGGATCATGTCCTTCTTGCGGTCCACCAGGCGGATATACCCGCGTGCGTCCATCACGCCGATGTCCCCGGTGGACAACCAGCCCTCGGCATCCAGCACCTCAGCGGTTTCCTTCGGCCGTTGCCAGTAGCCCTGCATCACTTGCGGGCCACGTACTTGCAACTCGCCCTGCTCGCCGATATCCGCCAGTTCGCCGTCTTCGCGTACGAAGCGCACCCAGGTAGAGGGCAATGGCACGCCAATGCTGCCGGTGAATTCCATCTCGCGCATGCGGGAAATATCAATAGGGCTGATGCTCACCACGGGCGAGCATTCGGTCAGCCCGTAGCCTTCGATGATCGGCAGCCCGGTCACCTCTTTCCAGCGCTTGGCCACGGCGGTGTGGGTGGCCATGCCGCCAGCAATCACCAGGCGCAGGTCGGAAAAGTCCCGTGCACAAAATTCCTTGTTCTCCAGCAACCCGTTGAACAGCGTGTTCACCCCGGCAATGCCATTGAAGCGTTCCTTGCGCAGGATCATTTGCACGCGCTTCACGTCCCGAGGGTTGGCGATGAGGATATTGCGCCCGCCCAGGCACATGAACATCAGGCAGTTCACCGTCAGTGAGAAGATGTGGTACAGCGGCAGCAAGGTCACGTTGGTTTCCTGCTTGTGCAGGTTTAACTGGTCACCGACCCAGGCCTTGGCTTGCAGCAGGTTGGCAATGATATTGCGATGGCTGAGCATCACGCCCTTGGCATCGCCGGTGGTGCCGCCGGTGTATTGCAGGAAGGCCAGTTCATCGCGGTGCAGGCTGACCGGCAAATGGTGCATGGCCCTGCCCTGTTTGAGCACCTGGTTGAAACGCAGCGAACCGGGCAGCCTGAAGGCCGGTACCTGCTTCTGCACGCTGCGCAGGATGAAGTTCATTGCCGCGCCCTTGAAGGTGCCCAGCAAGTCGCCAATGGCCGCGACCACCACTCGCTTGACGCTGCTGCCCACCATGGCTTTTTCCAGGGTATGCGCGAAATTTTCGAAGATCACCACGGTTTCGGCGCCACTGTCCTTGAGCAGGTGCTTGAGTTCGTGGGCGGTGTACAACGGGTTGACGTTGACCACCACCGCCCCGGCCAGGATCGTGCCCAGCAGGCAGATCGGGTACTGCAAGCAGTTGGGCATCATCAGGGCCACGCGGTCGCCCTTCTTCACGCCCTGGTCCTGCAGCCAGGCGGCAAAGGCAATGCCCTGGGTGCGCCAATCGGCATAGGTCATTTGCGTGCCGATGCTGACGTAGGCCACCCGTTCACGGAACTTCTCCAGATGCTCCAGGAACACTTCGCGCAGCGACGGGTAGTCCTCGATCCCGGCGTCAATGTCCGCTGGCACGCCGGGCAGGTAAGTGTTCAACCAAATGCGTTCGGTGTGTTCCAGGCTGATAGCGTTCATCGCAGTGTCCTTATTGTTGTTTTTGATAGCGCTACTTTTCGACGATGGCGGTGATGCCCAACCCACCCGCCGCGCAGATCGAAATCAGGCCGCGACCGCCACCGCGTTCATGGATGGCCTTGGCCAGCGCCGCCAGTTGCCGGCCACCGGTGGCCGCAAACGGATGGCCGCAGCCCAATGAGCCGCCGTTGACGTTCATCTTGGCCCGGTCGATGGCGCCCAGGGGGGCGTCAAGGCCGAGTCGCTCGCGGCAATACTGCGGGTCTTCCCACGCCTTGAGCGTGCACAACACCTGGGCGGCGAACGCTTCGTGGATCTCGAAGAAGTCGAAGTCGGCAAACCTCAAGCCTTCCCGCGCAAGCATGCGTGGCACGGCGTAAGCCGGCGCCATCAGTAGGCCCTCGGTGCCGTCGACAAAATTCACCGCAGCCGTTTCGCCGGTGCGCAAGTAGGCCAACACCGGCCAGCCATTGGCGGCGGCCCATTCTTCACTGGCCAGCAGCACCACCGAGGCGCCATCGGTCAGGGGCGTGGAGTTGCCGGCGGTGAGCGTGCCGTTCTGGCGGTCGAAGGCCGGCGACAAGCCGGCGAGCTTTTCCAGGCTGATATCGGCACGCAGGTTGTTGTCACGGGCCAAGCCGCGATGGGGGCTGATCAGGTCGTCGAAGAAGCCGCGTTTATAAGCCGCATCCAGGCGCTGGTGGCTGGTGAGGGTCAGCTCGTCCTGGGCCAGGCGCTTGATCTGCCAGCGCTTGGCCATTTCTTCGCAGTGCTCGCCCATGGACAGGCCGGTGCGCGGCTCGCCATTGCGCGGCAGCAACGGTTTGAACAGCATCGATGGGCGTACTTTCATCAAGGCCTTGAGCTTGTCGCCCAGGCTTTTGGCGCGATTGGCCGCAAGCAAGGTATGGCGCAAGGATTCGTTGATGCCAATGGGCGCGTCGGAGGTGGTGTCGGCACCACCGGCAACGCCCACTTCGATCTGGCCGAGGGCGATTTTATTCGCCACCAGCAGCGCAGCTTCAAGCCCTGTGCCACAGGCTTGTTGCACATCATAGGCAGGGGTTTGCGCAGACAACGTGGTGGACAACAGCGCCTCGCGGGCCAGGTTGAAATCCCGTGAGTGCTTGATCACCGCTCCGGCGGCAAACTCACCCAGGCGTTGGCCGTGCAGGTTGTAGCGCTCCACCAATCCTTGCAGGGCGGCGACCAGCAGGTCCTGGTTACTGTCGTGGGCATACACCGTGTTGGAGCGCGCAAATGGAATACGGTTGCCGCCGATAATCGCCACGCGGCGGGTCGGGGCTGGGGTAAAACTGTAGTCACTCATTGCTGGCTCTCTTTCCAAATGAATAGCCCGCGCATATGGGGCTTGTCCCCGGCGAAATTGCGCACTTCGAACTCGCGCCGTGGCCCACTTACGGGGTGGCCCCACAGGGCGACCTGTCCGGGCAGGAAGATCGGCAATTTGAAGTCGCAATGGGCCTCGGCCTGGTCCAGGCCACCGGGCGGCTGTTGCGCTGCCAATGCGCGGCCCAGGGTCCACATGCCATGGGCGATGGCGCGACGAAAGCCGAACAGCCTGGCACCGATGACCGACGTGTGAATGGGATTGAAATCCCCCGACACCTTGGCAAAGCGTCGCCCCAGGTCGGCGGGCAGTACCCAGCGCTGGGTGCGTAACAGACCGTCTTCCTGCAGTGGCAGAGGGTCATTCCAGGGTTCACCCACCGGATTGCTGACGTCACGGCGCAAATACAGACTGTCGCTTTCCCACACCAGGGTTTCCTGGCTGTAGGCACGGGTGGCGATACTCAAGGCCTGCCCTTTTGGATGGGCCACCCAGCGCTCGCAATACACTTCCAGGCGCACCGCCTGGCCCTCGTGCAAGCGTTGGTGCTGACAAATGCGATTGGCCAGGTGCACCATGCCACTGGCCGGGTACGGGAAGCTTGGCCGAGTCAGCAGCATGAGGTGCAGTGGGAACGCCAGCACATGGGGATAGGACAATGGCACGCCCTGTTCGCGACGAAAGCCACACGCCCGTGCGTAAGCGGCGATACCGGCCGACGAAAGCTCCACCGCGCTGCGCACCAGGCGTGCTGCAGGCAATGGCGGCGCACCGTCGAGTTTGGGTTTGCGCAAGGCGCGCAGGCCGTCGAGCAATAACTGCGTGCGCGACGGCGGTGGGTCGATAATCTGCGTCACGTAGTCCATCGGTCAGGCTCCCAACAGGCTTTGGCCGCACACCCGCACCACCTGGCCATTGACGCCGCCCGACGCCGGATGCGCCAGCCAGGCAATGGTCTCGGCCACGTCGATGGGTTGCCCGCCCTGGGACAACGAATTCATGCGCCGCCCCGCTTCGCGGATCATCAGCGGGATCTTCGCGGTCATCTGGGTCTCGATAAAGCCGGGCGCCACCGCGTTCACCGTGACCTGCCGGGCTGCCGCACGCGGTGCCAGGCCCTGTACCAGGCCTATCACACCGGCCTTGGACGTGGCGTAGTTGCTCTGCCCCAGGTTGCCGGCGATACCGGAAATCGACGACACGCACACAATGCGCCCACCAGGGTTCAAACCCTGACTGTCGAGCAAGGCCTCACTGAGCTGCCACGGCGCTTCGAGATTGACCGCCAGCACACTGCGCCAGGCGCCCTCGGTCATTTTGGCGATGGTCTTGTCGCGGGTGATCCCGGCGTTGTGCACCACCACATCAAAGGCGCCGTATTGGCTGACGTGGGTTTGCAACAGTGAGGCGGTGTCGGCGGCGGTGATATCCAGGGGCAACGCCGAACCGCCCACGCTGGTCGCCGCCTGCTGCAAGGCTTCCTGGGCCTGGGGCACGTCCACACACACCACATGGGCACCGTCCCGCGCCAGCACCTGGGCAATCGCCAGGCCGATGCCACGGGAGGCGCCGGTGACCAGGGCGCGTTTGCCGGCAAAGGGTTTGTCCCAGTTGATGGCGGCATGGCCATCGACCGGTTTTTCCAGGCGCACCACCTGCCCCGAGACATAGGCGGAACGGCGCGACAGGAAAAACCCCAGGCTGCTGTCCAGCGCGTCTTCCGCGCCCGGCGCCACGTACAGCAGTTGCACGGTGATCGCGCGGCGCAGCTCCTTGGCCAGCGACCGCACCAAGCCTTCAAGGGCGCGTTGGGCGATGGCCTGGGGCAAGTCGTTGCAATGCTCGGGTGCCGTGCCGAGCACCACTACTCGACCATGTTGGCCGAGGCGCTTGGCATTGCTGTGAAAGAACAGGTAGAGCTCATCCAACTGTTGCAGGTCGGCCACGCCGCTGGCGTCGAACACCGCGCCTTGCACCTTGACCGTGGACGGTGCCTTGAGCGTCGCCGGGCTCGCGGCGACGGTGTCGGTGGCGCTGAACACGCGCTGCACCGAGGCCACCAGGCGCCCTGCCCCGGCGATGATCACAGGATTAGCCAGGCCGGCCTGGCCGCTGCGATGCCGTTGCAGGGGCAAGGGTTGCGGCAAGCCGACCGCCTGGGCCAGACGCCGGCCCCAGGGAGAATTGACGAACGAAAGGTAGCTGTCACTCATAAGGAGTCCACTCACAACACAGTTCTTGCCTGATAAACCGATCAAATGTGGGGAACTGGATCGCCCTCTGTAGGAGCGAGCTTGCTCGCGAAAAACGTCAACGATAACGCTGGCTTCCTGAATCAACGCGGCGCCTGTGAGTTCTTCGCGAGCAAGCTCGCTCCTACAAAAAGCCTTCTGCCTGGTATTCAAGGCAAGCAGTTCCCACCTGTGGACCGGGTTTTCTCTTAATTGACCGGGACGCTGCGCCGTTTGGCCACCGGCTCGAGCGCCTGCTTACGCTGCTGCAGAGCCTCCAGCAAACCAAAGTCCTGGGGAAAGTCGTCCACCTGGATACCGTGGTCGGCGTATTCCACATAGCGCGCCAGCAAGGCGTCTTCGTCGTCGCTGATCAAATCCAGCGCCCGCGCCTTCACGCGCCAATCGGTGAAGGCCGTGGCAGAAATCGGCAGCGGGCCGAGCAGACCTTGCTTGATGGCGGGCTTGAGCCGCGCCTCGATCAGCTCCACTTGGGGCAGCAAACGGAAACCCAATTCGCCGTAGGCCAGCTTGTCGACTTCCGGACGTGGGATGTAGGAGTTGGCCAGCAAACGGTCGCGGGTCTCGCCAGGGGTCTGCACCACCTCCGCCACCTGCGCCAACAGGCGGTCCGACGGTTTGCGCAGCGGGATGCCAAACGGAAAGCTCAAGGTGCGCACTACTGCTGCTGCGGGTTTTGAAGGGTAGTTGTCGAGCACTTCGGCCAAGGCTTCGTGGGCGCGCAACAAGGCGTCCTGGGCCGCCCAGTGCACCAGCGGCAAGTCCGCCTGGGGCCTGCCGTCATCCTCGAAGCGCTTGAGCACGCAAGACAGGATGTACAGCTGCGACAAAATATCCCCCAGGCGCCCGGTAATACTTTCCTTGCGCTTGAGGGCACCGCCCAGCACGCCCATGGAGATATCCGAGATCAGCGCCAGCACCACCGACAGCCGATTGGCCTGGCGATAGTAGGCAGCCAGCGCCGGGTCGGTCTTGGCCGGGGCCGCAATCAGGCGCCCGCCGGTCACGGCATGCACCGCTGCGCGTACGGTGTTGGCTACTACAAAACTCACATGGCCAAACATTGCGCTGTCGAAGTCTTCCAGTGCCTTGCGCCGGTCGGGGTTGTGCGCCGCCTCCATCTCGCGGAACACGTAGGGATGGCAACGAATCAAGCCCTGGCCAAAGATGATCAGGCAGCGGGTCATGATGTTCGCGCCCTCCACCGTAATGGCGATGGGACTTTGCTGGTAGGCACGGGCGAGGAAGTTATTGGGGCCCATGCAGATGCCTTTGCCGGCGACGATGTCCATGCCGTCGTTGACGATGATGCGCGCCCGCTCTGTGACGTGGTACTTGGCAATGGCCGAGATCACCGACGGTTTCTCGCCGGCGTCCAGGGACGCTACCGACACCTTGCGCACCGCATCACAGGCATACAGATGCCCGGCCATGCGCGCCAGCGGCGCCTGTACACCTTCGAACTTGCCGATGGGCAGGCCGAATTGCTTGCGCATCGCCGCATAGGCTGTGGTACCGCGCACCGCCACTTTACCCAGGCCGACGTTGGCCGAAGGCAGGGAAATCGCCCGACCTGCCGCCAGGCATTCCATCAACATGCGCCAGCCGTTGCCGATTTGTTCGCGGCCACCGATCACCCACTCCAAGGGAATGAACACATCCTTGCCGGTGGTAGGACCATTCTGGAATACCGCATTCAACGGCCAGTGACGCCGGCCGCTGTTCACCCCTGGATGGGAGGTGGGGATCAACGCACAGGTAATGCCCAGGGAACCTGGCGCGCCAAGCAGGCCCTGCGGGTCTTCGGCACGGAACGCCAGGCCCAGCACCGTGGCAATCGGGCCGAGGGTGATGTAACGCTTGTCCCAGGTCACTTTGAAACCCAGTACTTCCTCGCCCTCATGCATACCTTTGCAGACGATGCCCAGGTCGGGGATCGCGCCTGCATCCGAGCCGGCATAGGGGCTGGTCAGGGCGAAACACGGAATGTCGTCACCGCGTGCCAGGCGCGGCAGGTAGTAGTTGCGCTGGGCGTCGGTGCCGTAATGCAGCAGCAGCTCGGCCGGGCCCAGGGAATTGGGGACCATCACCGAAATCGCTGCCGCCGAGCAGCGTGTCGACAACTTCATCACCACCTGGGAATGGGCGTAGTGGGAGAAGCCTTTGCCGCCGTACTGCTTGGGAATGATCATGCCGAGGAACCCGGCATCCTTGGTGTACTGCCAGCCTTCGGGGGACATGTCCTGCCAGACCTGCGTGGTTTCCCAGTCGTTGGCGATGTCGCACAGGGTTTCGACTTCGTTGTCGAGGAAGGCTTGCTCCTCCGCGCTCAGGCTGGCCGGCGCGGCTTGCAGCAGGCGCTGCCAGTCGGGCTTGCCGCTGAACAGCTCGGCATCCCACCACACGGTGCCGGACTCTATCGCCGCACGTTCGGTATCGGACATCGCCGGCATGATCGTGCGAAACAGGCCCAGAGCCTTGGTGGTCAGCAGCTTGCGGCGCAGGGGTTTGATTGCCAGCACCAAGGCGGGCAGCACCACCAGCAAAGCCGCGACAGTAAGGCCCAGGCCGGCCACCGCGTTGAACAGGTAACCAACCGCCAGCCAAAGGATGCCGGCGCTTAGCCACAGGGCGGCGGCGGCTTGTCGGTAAGCCAGGGCAATCGCTGCTGCGATACCCACCAATAACCAGATAAGCATGGGGGAGACCTCTACTTGATTCAGGACGTGAAACCACACTACAAACTTCAAATCATTAATTCAAATTTTGTTTTGAAATTTTTATTTAATTCCTTGCCGGAAAAATAGGCTGACCGGGTCAGCCTGACGAAAGAAGGAATCAATGCACGTCGCCGAAAACAACAGCCATGGCAAGGCCTCCAGATGCGCTGAGTGCCCTGCCTTGCACGCGCTTCAGAACTTATAAGTCGCCGACAGGCTGACCACGTCACCTGAGGATTCAGCTTTGCCGTCCAGTTGCGCGCCTCCAAGGCGGTCAACGTTCTTGGTCTTCAGATTGACCTTCTGGACGAATTGGTGCGAGTAGGCGGCATCCACCGACAGGCCTGGTACCGCCTTGATGTCATAACCTGCACCAAACGCAAGGAAGTAGCGATCCCCGTCGGGGATCCGAGGGTCACGGGTGGAGTTTCGGGTCGGTGTCTGGTCGTAAGCCACGCCGGCACGGAGGGTGAGTTCGTCGGTCGCTTTGTAGTCGCCGCCGATAGAAGTCATCCACGCGTTCTTGTAGTTGTAGGGTATGGCAACGATGGTCGAGCCTTGTGACTTGAGCGTGAGGTCCTTGAACGAGGACCACTCTGTCCACTGGGCACTCACGCCCAGCGTCCAGCGATCATTGAACTGGTGGACCCAGTCAATCGCCGCCGTCGCCGGGATATCCAATTGAGCACTGGCATGCGCGCCATCCGGGAACAGTTTGAGACCAGGGTAGGCCATTTCAACCAGCGTTTCGCCGTTCGGACCAATCGGGTTGGTCATCGCGTTACGGCCAATCGCGTCTGTATAAACGTCGTACTTGCCCGTCATCTTGTTTTTGATCTTGGCGTGATAATTCACGCCCAGCGTGTCTTGCGCTGTCGGCTTCCAAACCACGCCGCCAAACCAGCCCACTGAGATATTGTCGACTTTCACGCGTATCAAGGAATGCCCGACGCCGGTCGGAAAACCGGTGCCTCCCAGACCGGGAGAGACATCCGCAGCAGCCAACAGGTCAACGTTCTGGCTGACGTTCCCTTGGCTACGTTGAACGATGGCACCGGCACCGACGGAAAACTCATCATTGACCTTGAATGACAAGGAGCCTGTCAGGCCAATGGTCTCGATCTTGGTGTCAACGGCGAAATCTCGCAGCTTAGAGTTTTCGTTCCACGTACTTTTCATGCCTTGCGGTACGACTTGGCTCAGGCCAAAAGCAAAACGGTCGCCGATGGGCATGACCATAAAGCCAGTAGGTAGCCATGCGGTGAAACCACCCTGGCCGCCATTATTCGTATTCAGCGTCGGATCGCCCAGGTTGCCCTGATCATCCAGCACCGGCGTATTGGTCACCGGGTTACCGTTATGGTCATACGCCTGGCCAGAATATTTGATCTTGATCCGGGCGTAATCGACGGTCTGCTGCACGATGGTTGAATCGATGAACGCCATGGCCGCCGGGTTGTTGTACGCGGCACTGGGGTCGTTCTTGAACAATGAACCGCCACCAAACGCGCGCCCCCAGCCAGGCGCACCGTAGGTTGGCGTGGAGAAGCCGCCCGCCTGCACATTTCCTGTGGTCATCAAGCCTCCCAACAGCGCCAACCCCAGTAACGTGTGAGCGTGTTGTTTCTTATTATTCATGCGCTGCTCCTTATTATTATTTCGCCCGGCCCCTGCCGGTGGGTCGTGTGGCCGTAGGCAGACCGTAAGTACCCTGCCCAACCGATGCCTCGCATGAGGCATCGGCCTTTCAACGGGTGATCAGCCCTCTGGAGTCACATGCTTACGGGTTAACCGTCAGCGTCGGGGCAACAACATTCAGCGATACGACAGTGCAGTTGCCGGTCAGCGACTGATTGGTAGCCGAAAGTGTTTTGGTACCAGGAGTCCAAGCCACGGCAATGGTGGTAGGGCCGCAGTTAGTGGCCGGAATCGAGGAGATTTTGTAGCCTACGTTGGTCACGGTGCCGGTGGTGCCCGTCGCAGCGGTAAGAACCCAAGGCAGGTTAGTCAGCGTGGGCAGTGCGCACAGGCCGCCGCCGGTCAAGGAAGCACCGTTGATAGAAGCCACGCCACCGCTAACGTTGCCGGTAAAGGTAATGCCGCAAGTCACTGCCGCACCAAAGGATGAGGGCGACTTCACCACGATGGTACCGGCATTAGTCGAGAACGGACCGTCTGGAGAAACGGAAGCCGCGCTCGCCATGGAGGCGGCACCAAAGCACAGAGCAAACGAAGTTGCACAAACGAGGGTTTTCAAGCTTTTCATTGTTTTTCCTCACATGTTATGGCGATTCATTTCGCCAGGGGTAATGGCCATGATCGAGAGGTCACGGTGAAACTGCAGAACTTCCCTTTCCAGCCAAATTTCAATGCATTTACCGCTACAACAGTCGGAACGCGTTATTCGACAACTTTGAAGTTGGGCGGCATCTTGATCGACACCGTCTTGATCTTGCAGTCTTCGCCAATCGCAACATCGGCGGCTTCCAACTTGCCGGTGGCGTTATCCCAAGTCCCGTCGGCCGTCGACGGCCCACACTTGCCGCCCAGGCCAAAGGCATGCACGTCCACGCTGATCTTCGACATGGAGCCGCTTTTTGTATCTTTGGCGATTAACACCCAAGGCAAGTTGATGGCTTCGACACGGCTGCACTTGAGGCCACCTTCGAACTCGACTTTGTCGACATTCACCGATGAACCATCGGCTGCAACTTTGCCGGCTACCTTGATGGTGCAGTCGGCACTGATGAGCTTGCCTTTGGAAAAGCTGATAGGCCCTTGGGCGGTAAAGGCACTGCCAGCGGGTTCGATACGCGCAGCCTGGGCCTGGTGGTAAGCAATCAGGCCCATGGCCGCCAACAGGATGTGGGCGGTGAACTTGGCAGAACTTTGCATGGTGTACGTCCCTCCCTTGAAATTATTGTTGTAGGGTCAAACCAGGTTCTTGCACTCAAAACGCCGGGCGACAGGGACCTGCGCGATACACAGATCCCGAGTACACCCTGAAGGCTTACTTCATCTCAAAACGGCTTGGCACTACCGCTGTACTTCTCCAGGTACTTCAAGCGCTTTGACGGCTGAAGATTGGTCAGGTTGATATCGCCGGCATAGTGATTCAGTACACGATGGTCCATGCGACGCCGCCACAAGTACGGCACATAAGCCCAGACAATCATGCTGGCGTAGCCATACGGAAGTTGCGGTGATTCATCAAAGTGACGCAGCGACTGATAACTACGCGTGGGGTTGGCATGGTGATCGGAGTGGCGCTGCAACTGGAACAGAAAGATATTGGTGACAATTCGATTACTGTTCCACGAGTGACGCGGTGAGCAGCGTTCATAACGGCCATTGGGCAACTTCTGACGCTTGAGGCCGTAATGCTCGACGTAGTTCACCACTTCCAGCAACGAGAACCCGTAGATGCCCTGGATAATCAGGAACGGAATTACCGCCGCCCCCAGCCAGGCAATCATTGCGCCCCACAACACCACGCTGTACATCCAGGCGCTGAGTACGGCGTTCTTCCAGTGCAAGGTCGGCAGGCCGAGTTTGCGCAGGCGTTCGCGCTCCAGGTTCCAGGCCGACACGGCGCTGAACCACACCGAACGCGGCAGGAATGCCCAGAAACTTTCACCGAGGCGCGAGCTGGCGGGGTCTTCCGGGGTGGCGACCCGTACGTGATGGCCACGGTTATGTTCGGTGTAGAAGTGGCCGTAGAAGGTCGGCGCCAGGGTGACCTTGGCCAGGAACACTTCCAGGGGTTTGGGTTTGTGCCCCAGTTCATGGGCGGTATTGATGGCAATGCCGGTGGCGGCACCGGTGGACATGGCCATGCCCACATAAGTCAACCAGCTGACTGCACCGTGAAGTTCAGTGCGGGTGGTGATGAACGCGGCGGTCCTGGCCAGCCAGTTAGAAGGTTCCAGGGTGGCCGTGGCGTGCAACAGGCCGCCGTTGATGATCCAGTCGATACCGCCCGCAGCGAGCCAACCGGTGATGACCACCGAGGCAATCACAAACAGCACGCCGGTGTAGACGATCCAGCGGTAGTAGCGTTGGGATTCAAGGTGGCTGACCGCAGATTCGGGCGGGTTGCTGACGTCTTCGCCGAGCAGGCCGTCAATCAGCGGGATCAAGCCGAAGATCACCAGCACGCCCACCCACCACAGTTGTTGCACGCCTGTGGTGATGGCAAGGGCGCCGGAGAGCAAGGGCGTCGCCAGCGGCATGATGCCGAGCCACCACAGGTGGCGTTTGCCGTCGGCCCAGACATGCGGGGCTGCCAGAGTCTGGTTCATGGCAGCCTCCGAACGCATTCGGTGGGCAACGAGGCAGACGACAGGTATACGGAGCGTTGACTGCTCCGGGAAATCAACCATGCGATAAAAGGCGTTTTTTTCATTATTTTATTCGCTCTTAGGCATTTCAAAAATAATTTCAAATTACACATTGAAATAATTTTTTTAAATAAATAGCGCGGAATCGTTAGGTCGTCAACTAGTTTCTCCAGCCCTTTTTTCCGTGACCGAGCAGTCTCTTTTCAGCCGTCTGGTCAGATGCTCAGGGGCAGGCGTCAACGCCAGGCGCCGCAGTCAGATGGCACTGTTACTGGCTCGCCAGGGCGACAGGTGGATTTATTGGCCGTACGCTCTCGCCGGGTCGAGCCCGCTTGGCCACCTGCTCCACCAGCGCCGCCACGCGCTCGGTGGCGGTGATCGGCAACATATGCCCACGGCCTTCGATCACTTGCATTTTCAGCCCTGGCACCTTGCTGGCCAGGGCCTGGCCGTGTTTCTGGAAGTCGAGCACCTTGTCCTGCGCCCCGTAGATCAGGCCGATGGGCAGGGTCAATCGGGAGTAGCGCTTGACCATCTCCGGCAGGTGGTCGTTGACCCGGTTGATCTCGGTGGACGCCGCGTAGAAATTGTCGGGGCGCATGCCCAGCAAACCGCCGCCACGGGTGGCAAAGTCCGGCGGCGCAGGATCGGGGGCAAATACGCCCTTCACCACCGATTCTTTGGTCAGCAGGCCGATGGGCAGGGTCAAGGTGTGCGCCACCCAGCGCCGCAGCCAGGCCGGGCGCACGGCCAGAGACAGGAACACCAGCGGCAGCATGCGTTGGGGGTGAGTCAAGGGCGCAACCAGCACCAACCCGGACACCGCATGAGGATGGTCGAGGGCCAGCGCCAGGGCAATCGCGCCGCCCAGAGAGTGCCCCAGTATCAGCGGTTTGCCCAGATCCAGCGTCTTGATGAAGGCCGCGATTTGTCGCGCCTGGGCCGGCAAGTCTGCCGGCGTGCCGCTGTGCCGGGTGGAATAGCCTGAGCCCGGCCGGTCGAGGCTGATGACCCGAAAATGCTCACGCAACTGGCCGGACAAGGCATAGGTCAGGTTGCGACTGCTGCCCATCAGCCCGTGAATCATCACCAGCGGCGGGCCCTTGCCCTCTTCGACATAATGAAAGCGCTCGCCATCCACCTCGACGAAACGCCCGTTGATCGGCACGGTCGCTTCAATGCGCCGCGTCATCCAGGCACTCAAGCCCCATAACGCAGCACTGGCGCCCGCCAGCACACCCGCAGCGACAACCCATTCGACAGCCATAGCTCGGTCCTCTGCTTCCCTGCTGCTGGCGACCCGACCGGAATTGATCTGACCCCAGCCATCGTCTACGCCCTGGACCTACACTTCATGCATACCACGTTCATCCGTCGGACAAATCGCTCATGCGCAACAAGGTCCTAGCGTAGGCGAATTTTTCAGGTAGATTATTTAAAATCTTTTTTAAAATAAATAATTCAATTTTCCTTTGCAATGGTGTTCTATCTAAAAGACAAAACAAAAACAGGAGCACATCCGATGCCCAAGCGTTTTATTGACGAGGCAGCCCTATGAATGCCCCCAGTGACTCAATTGACATCGCCATCATTGGCTCCGGGTTCGCGGGCCTGTGCATGGCGATCAAACTCAAGGAAGCCGGGCTCACCGACTTCTTTATCGCCGAACAGGCCCAGACCCTCGGCGGTACATGGCGCGACAACCACTACCCAGGTTGCGCCTGCGACGTGCAGTCCCATGTGTATTCGTTTTCCTTTGCGCCCAATCCGAACTGGACGCGACAGTTCGCGGCGCAACCCGAGATCCGCGCCTATCTGGAAGACTGCGCCAGGCGCTTCGAACTGGCGCCCTACCTGCGCTTTGGCATGGGCCTGCAACGTGCGGTGTTTGATGAACAGCAGCAGCGCTGGCAGCTGACCTTCAGTAACGGCCGCCACGTCAGCGCACGGGTGCTGGTGTCGGGAATGGGGGGCTTGTCGCGCCCGGCAATGCCGGATATCCCAGGGCTGGACAGTTTCAAGGGCAAGCGCTTCCACTCCCAGCAGTGGGATCACGAGTACTCCTTGAAGGGCAAGCGCGTGGCGGTGATCGGCACCGGTGCCAGCGCCATCCAGTTCGTGCCACAGATCGCCCCGCAGGTAGCGCACCTGGACCTGTTCCAGCGCACACCGCCGTGGATCATGCCCAAGCCTGATCGGCCGATTTCCGCTGCCGAGCGCTGGTTGTTCAAGCATGTACCGCTCACCCAGAAGCTGGTGCGCGCTACGCTTTACTGGGCGCTGGAAGGCCGTGTGGTGGGCTTTGCCCTGCATCCACGTCTGATGAAAATGGTGCAGAAAATTGCCCTGCGTCATCTGCGCAAACAAGTGGCCCGCCCTTCCCTGCGCAAAACCCTGACGCCGGACTACACCATCGGCTGCAAGCGCGTGTTGATCTCCAACGATTACTACCCGGCACTCTCGCGCAGCAATGTCGAGGTGGTCACCGACAGCGTGCTGCGCATCGAAGCCGACGGCGTGATTACCGCCGACGGTATCAAGCACCCCGCCGATTGCCTGATCTTCGGCACGGGTTTCCAGGCCAGCGACCCGTTGCCCCGTGGCTGCATCATCGGCCGTGACGGCATCGACCTGATGGATGCCTGGCGCGATGGCGCCCATGCCTACAAAGGCACCACCGTGCCGGGCTACCCGAACCTGTTTCTGATCGTGGGCCCCAACACCGGCCTGGGGCATAACTCGATGATCCTGATGATCGAGGCTCAGGTCGCGTACATCCTCGACGCCCTGAAACACATGCAGCGCCAGCGCCTTACCACGGTAGAGGTCAAACCCGCCGTGGAGCACGCCTACAACCAGCAGTTGCAGGACAAGCTCAAGCGCACCATCTGGAACACCGGCGGCTGCCAGAGCTGGTACCTCGACCCGCGCACCGGCAAGAACACCACGCTGTGGCCCGGTTCGACCTGGCGCTTCAAGCAGGTCACCCGGCATTTTGCCCTCAAAGACTACAGCGTCAGCCAGGCGCCGGCGCCCGCCCTGCCGCGAGCGGTTGCAACGCCCCACTCCACCACAGAAGGCAGCCTGTCATGAAGTCATTCAACGGCCGCGTTGCGGCGATCACCGGCGCGGCTTCCGGCATGGGCCGCTCATTGGCCCTGGCCCTGGCGCGGGAAGGGTGTCATCTGGCGCTGGCAGACAAAAACAGCCAGGGCCTGGAACAGACCCTGGCGCTGATCCGCACCTCGACCTTGTCGCCCGTCACTGTCACCACCCAAGTGCTGGACGTGTCCGACCGCCAGGCCATGCACGATTGGGCAGCACGCTGCGCGGCCGAGCACGGCAAGGTCAACCTGGTCTTCAATAATGCCGGGGTGGCGCTGTCGAGCACCGTCGAAGGCGTGGATTACGCCGACCTGGAATGGATCGTCGGCATCAACTTCTGGGGAGTGGTGCATGGCACCAAGGCATTCCTGCCGTACCTCAAGGCCAGCGGCGACGGGCATATCATCAATACGTCCAGCGTGTTCGGCCTGTTCGCCCAGCCCGGCATGAGCGGCTACAACGCTACAAAGTTCGCGGTACGCGGCTTCACCGAAGCCTTGCGCCAGGAACTCGACCTGCAACGCTGCGGCGTGTCGGCCACCTGTGTACACCCCGGTGGCATTCGTACCGACATCTGCCGCAGCAGCCGCATCGACGCGAACATGACCGGCTTTCTCATCCACAGCGAGCAACAAGCCCGCGCCGATTTCGAAAAACTCTTCATCACCGACGCTGACCAGGCCGCCAAAGTGATCCTGCAAGGCGTACGCAAAAACAAGCGTCGCGTGCTGATTGGCCGCGATGCCTATTTCCTCGACCTGCTCGCCCGTTGCCTGCCGGCGGCCTATCAGGCTCTGGTGGTGTTCGCCAGCAAGCGCATGGCGCCCAAGCCGCGCACGCCGGTGTTTGAAACCAACGACGAGCCTCGACTCTGAACAGGAGAACGCACCATGCTGCCGATCCGTCGCGATATCCGTTTTGCCTTGCCTGCCGAGCGCATCAAGAACTGGCACGAACAAGGGCCTGTGGTCAGCCATTTCTTCAATGCCCTGTCGTTGCTGTTTCCCCAGGGCGAGCTGTTCTTCATGGACAGCGTGCGCCACTACCGTGGGCAGATCGATGATGCCGAACTGAAAAAAGAGATCCAGGGGTTTATCGGCCAGGAGGCCATGCACAGCCGTGAGCACGTGGCCTACAACGACTTGCTGCAAGCGGCCGGCCTGCCGGCGCACACCCTTGACCGACGCTTGAAGTTCTTCCTCGACCTGCAGAAAAAACACCTGCCGCCATCGTTCAACCTGGCGGTGACCATCGCCCTGGAACACTACACCGCCATGCTCGCAGAAATCCTGCTGAGCGACCCGTCGCGCTTTGGCGACTCACTCAAGGGTTACCAGCAGATGTGGTACTGGCACGCCCTGGAAGAAACCGAACACAAAGCCGTGGCGTTCGATGTGTGGAACAGGGTGATCAAACCAGGGCCTGCACGTTACCTGCTGCGCACGGGGACCATGCTGACCACCAGCGTGCTGTTCTGGGTGGTGGTGCTGGATTTTCACGTGCGCCTGTTGATTGCCGACCGCACTTCGGGCGGCACGCTGAAGGGCTTGTGGCGCATGGTGAAGTTCTTGTATGGGCCCAAGGGGGTGTTTCCACGGATGTTCCGGCCGTGGCTGCATTATTTCAAGCCGGGCTTTCATCCTTGGGATCATGACAACCGAGCACGGTTGGCGGGCATTGACCGGTTGGTCGAAGAGATAGAGCGCACGCGCCGCAGCTATGAATCGGCCTAGTGCCAGGGATCAATCCTGCCGCCTGTAGGAGCGAGCTTGCTCGCGAAAAACGTCAACGATGACGCGTGCTTCCTGAATGAACGCGGCGCCTGTGAGTTCCTCGCGAGCAAGCTCGCTCCTACATAAAGCAATGAGGTTTACGCCAGGCTTTTGCTGACCACCTCAAACACATCGCTGGACAGCTCACCCGCACCCAGGATGCGCTCCAGCTCCGCTTTCATCAGCGCCTGCCGTGCGCTGTCGTATTTACGCCAGCGTGTCAGCGGCGCCAGTTGGCGCGAGGCGATCTGCGGGTTCAACGTATTGAGCTGGATCACCAGGTCCGCCAGGAAGCGATAGCCCGAGCCATCCGCCGCATGGAAGTTGATCAGGTTCTGCCCGGCAAATGCGCCCACCAGTGCGCGCACCTTGTTGGGGTTCTTGATGGTGAACGCCGGGTGCTCCATCAACGCCTTGACCCGTGCCAGCCCGCCCGGCAAGGTGCTGCCGGCCTGTACGCTGAACCATTGGTCCATGACCAGCGGGTTGTCCTTGAAGTTTTCGGCAAACACCGCCAAGGCCTGGGCTTTCTCTGCTTCGAACGGCGAGTTCACCAACACCGCCAACGCCGTCAGGCGTTCGGTCATGTTATCGCTGGTGTCGAACTGATCCAGGGTGGCCGCCAATACTTCTGGCTTGCCGCTGAGCATCAAGTAAGACAGCGCGATGTTCTGCAGCGCACGGCGGGCGAAGTGCTCGGCCTCTGCCACGTAAGGCGTTTGCTTGGACAGCTCGCGGTTGGCCTGGTAGCGCAGCCACAAGCCTTCGAACAGGTTGTCGGCCAGTTGCTTGCGGGCAAACTCGCGGGCAGCGTGGATGGCATCCACATCCGCCACTTCGCTGATTTCCGTGAGATAGGCTTCGCTCGGCAGCGAGAGCATTTCGGCGACCATGGCCTGGTCCAGGCTTTCATCGCTCAACACCGTGCGCAGCGCGTCGATCAAGCGCTGATCAAGCTTCAGCGGCTGGCCAGCCTGGTGTTGGCCGATCAGTTCCTGCAATACCTGCACAGCCAACTGCTGGCCAGCATCCCAGCGGTTGAAACCGTCGCTGTCGTGCTGCATCAGGAACATCAGTTGATCGCGGCTGTAGGGGAAGCTGAGCTTCACCGGCGCCGAGAAACCACGCAGCAACGAAGGCAAGGGTTTTTCAGCGATGTCGACGAAGGTAAACGTCTGCTCCGCTTCGGTCACCGAGACTACCCGCGAAGTGTCGCCCGCTGTCGCTTCACCGGCCAGGCGCAAGGCAATGCCGGCGCCCTGCCCGTCCAGCAAGCCCAGCTCCACCGGGATCACAAAGGGCAATTTCTCGACCTTGTCCGGAGTCGGCGGGCAGCTCTGGCGGAAGGTCAGGCTGTAGGTCTTGGCCGCCGCATCGTAAGCCTCGCTTACCGCCAGGCGCGGGGTACCTGCCTGGCTGTACCAGCGCTTGAACTGGCTGAGGTCGGCGCCATTGGCGTCTTCCATGGCCTTGATGAAGTCGTCGCAGGTCACGGCCTGGCCGTCATGGCGTTCGAAATACAGGTCGCTGCCTTTGCGAAAGCCCTCGGCACCGAGCAAGGTGTGGATCATGCCGACCACTTCCGAGCCCTTTTCATACACGGTCAGGGTGTAGAAGTTGGAGATCTCGATAAAGCTGTCCGGGCGCACGGCGTGGGCCATGGGGCCGGCATCTTCAGCGAACTGGTGGGTACGCAGGTACGCCACGTCCTGGATGCGTTTGACCGTGGCCGAGTTCATGTCGGCAGAGAAGCCCGAGTCACGGAACACGGTGAAGCCTTCCTTGAGCGACAGTTGGAACCAGTCGCGGCAGGTCACGCGGTTGCCCGACCAGTTATGGAAGTATTCGTGGGCGACGATGGCTTCGACGCGCTGGTGGGCGGCATCGGTAGCGGTTTCGGCGCGGGCCAGCACGGCGCTGGAGTTGAAGATGTTAAGGCCCTTGTTCTCCATGGCGCCCATGTTGAAATCGTTGACCGCCACGATCATAAAGATGTCGAGGTCGTACTCGCGACCATAGGTTTCTTCGTCCCAGCGCATGGATTTTTTCAGGCTGGTCATGGCGTGCTGGCACTTGTCGATATTTTCCGGCTCGACGTAGATGCGCAACGCGACTTCGCGGTTGGTCATGGTGGTGAAGCTGTCTTCGACGCACCACAGGTCACCGGCCACCAGCGCAAACAGGTACGCCGGCTTCTTGAACGGATCTTCCCAGGTCGCCCAATGCCGGCCGTCTTCGCCAGGGCCGCTGGCAATCGGATTGCCGTTGGACAACAGCACCGGGTAGCTGTGTTGCTCGGCGATCACCGTGGTGGTGAACACACTCATCACGTCCGGGCGGTCGAGGTAATAGGTGATCTTGCGGAAACCTTCGGCCTCGCACTGGGTGCAGAACATACCGCTGGATTTGTACAAGCCTTCCAGGGCGGTGTTGGTTTCCGGGTGGATCTTGACGGTGGTGTCGAGGGTGAAAGTCTCACTCTTTGGCTGCACCGTCAGGTGGCTGTCGGTCAACTGGTAGTCAACGTCCGTGAGCGGCTGGTCGGCCAGGTTGACACTCAACAGCTCAAGTTGCTGGCCATCGAGTACCAATGGAGGCAAACCGGCGCCGCGCTCGGGGTTGCGGCGCATCACCAACTGCGCGTGGACCAGGCTGTGGTCCTCGAACAACTCGAAGGTCAGGTGCGTCTCGTCGATCAGGTAGTCCGGCGCCTGATAGTCCTTCAGGTAAATCATCTTCGGTTGTTCGGTGCGCATGCTTGGGATCCTTCTACTGATGCACGGCGAGCTGGTAGGCCGTGTATTTACGAATGTTGATGACGCCGGTGTCGAAGATCAGGTATTGGCCCTTGATCCCCAGCAGCGTGCCTTCGGCAATCGGGTTCTTGTCCAGGTTGAAGCTGACGATCTTGGTCGGATACTGCTCGACCGGGTAGCGGATTTCAATCGGCTCGATGTCGGCAATGGTTTGGATGGCTTGCAGGCCAAAGCGTTCCTGCAAACCCAGCAAGCCCTCGGCGCAAGAGGCGAACAGCTCATCACGCACCTGCTTGAGGTCCACCGCTTGCGCGTCGCCCTTGAGCAAGGCGCGCCAGTTGGTCTTGTCGGCCACCTGGCTGCGGAACAGGTCTTCGACGAAGCCCGATTGCTGGCGTGTCGCCACGCGCATGATCGGCAGCGCCTGGCTGGCGCCCTGGTCCAGCCAACGGGTGGGCAACTGCGTAGCACGCGTAATGCCGACCTTGATGCCCGACGAGTTGGCCAGGTACACCACGTGATCGGTCATGCAGAATGTCTCGCCCCAGCCCGGATCGCGGCAGGTACCGGCGTCGTAATGGCAACGCTCGGGGCTCATGATGCACAGGTCACACTGGGCCAGCTTGGTCATGCAGGGGTAGCAGTAGCCCTGGCTGAAGCTGGTCTTGGTCTTGCGCCCGCAATGGCTGCAATGAATCGCGCCCAGGTATTCCAGGCGGATATGGGTACCGATCAGCGGATTGACCGGCACCTCGGTGTCGCCCAGGCGAAAGGCGTATTGAACGGTCGGCTCACCGAGCTGCGCCGACATTTTGCTGACTGCACCGCGACCAATTTCAATCAATGGATCGCATCCGACTTGAACAGGATATTCGGTACTGGCGCGGATTTGGACGCGCACTCCTGCGGGCCCATATAGCCGGTGCGCTGCTCTTCGGGCAGGTTCTGGATCTCCCAGGCGATCATCGCTTGCAACGACAATTCGCGCTGCTCGGCGGTGAGCTTGCGGCCATCGGACCATTTGCCGATCTCTACCGCGAGCTTGAGGCTCTCGTAGATGTCCGGGGTGATGTTTTCGATCATTTCAGCAAAAGAGGACATAAGGCTCTTCCTTATCAAAGAGACGCTTTGCGACGGTTGTACAAACCGCCGAGCAAACCCGTCAAGCAACCGATGACCAACCCGCCCACATGGGCCGCGTTGGCGATTTCGCCGAAACCGATCATCGAGACCAGCCCCGACAGGCAGAGCAACAACCACACCAGCATCATCACCAGCACCCCACGGGGCAGGCGATAGGCCGGGTTGGGCGACAATAATTGAAAGATCCAGCAGTGCCCGAGCAGGCCGTACAACACGCCAGACAAGCCGCCAAACAACCCGGGGCCACCGTAGGCGTATTGCGCGTAGTTGGAGGCCAGGCTGAACAACAGGGTCAGGCCCAGCAGGTTGATGCTGCCCTGGCGCGCTTCAATGCGCCGACCCAGCTCCCAGTACCACATGCCGTTCATCGCCAGATGCAGGATGCCGAAGTGGATCAGCATCGGCGTGACCAGGCGCCACCACTGCCCCGAGGCCAGCGTGTCGGCCAACGGTGTGAACTGGATGTACTCGCCCAGCACCCGGAACGGCAGGAAGGTCAGCCAGGCCATGGCTTGCAGGTTTTCACCCAGCAGGGTCACCGCACCCACAATCAGGCTGGCCAACAGCACCAGTGCGGTGACTGGGCTGTGGCGCACCTGCAAGACAAAGCCTGGCCGCGCAACCGGCGCCTGCTCGGGAATATCCAGTTGCTGGTCGGGGTCGCCAGCGGGGAAGCGTTGATACAACACGCGCACATCGTCGCTGATGGCCTCGGGCACCCACAGCACCTGTTCACCGGCCTCCTCGCTGACGCGGTGCGGCACCTGCATGCGGTGCAGCAACTTGACGAAACCACCCAGGTCAACGCTCAGGGGCAAGCGCAATACAGCTACGGTACTCATGGAATGGCCTCTGGTCGCTCAACGTCGACCCATACGAATTTACGCGGATCCAGCTGGGTTTCCTGGTCCAGCCGATACGCCACCAGCTTGCCGTACAGCACCGCGCTGTAGTCCAGGCAGGCCAGGTTCGGGCGGATCGGCGCCGGTTTGCCGCTGCGCCAGTAGTGGCCGACGAACAACAGCGGTTCATCGACGCCATAGCGCAGCAGGGAATTCTTTTGCGTGGACGACAATGGCGTGCGTGCCACCGGCTCTGGCAAGGCGTCGGGCTGGAACACGATGTCGCCGTAGGTCTTGGGGTCGTCTTCCCAGAACTTGGTGCGAAAGAACGACCGCGTCAGGCCATCGCCACCGGTCAGGGTGAGCCCATCGGGCAGGCGCATATCGGTGCCGCGCAACAGGCGATCGAATGCATTGCAGGCAAAACTGCCCGGTACGGCGGCGGCTTGCAGGAAGTGTTGGTCGATGCAGCCGTCCGGGAAGGTCGCGCGCAGCGGCTGGATAAAACTGTCATCCCAGCACGCGTGCACTACGCGAAAACGCCCGGCGTCGACAAACAGCGGCATGTCGTAGAACCAGCCGAGGAAGTCGTGCCAGTCGGCCGGGTGGTGTTCGAACTGCGTCAGGGTCTCTTGGATCAAGCGGGCGTGGCGCGGGTTGTGCTCACGCACGAACTGCTTGCCACTGCCCGGCGGGGCCGGCGTGGTCCAGCCCAACGCATTGAACTCGTGGTTACCCATGATGCACAGCGCCTGGCCGGCCTCGGTCATATCGTGGACGATATGCAGCGCCTCACGGATGCGTGGGCCACGGTCGATGATATCGCCCAGGAACACAGCCATGCGTGACGGATGGCGCCAAGTGCCGCCCTGCTTGTGGTAACCCAATTGGTCGAGCAAGTGCTCAAGGGTATGAGCGCAACCGTGCACGTCACCAATCAGGTCGTAGCTACGCGCGGGATCGAGCATCAGTCGCCTCCACCTCCCAAGCGGCTGCCCCAGCCCAACTTGGTACGGCACACTTCGTAGTAGTTGTGATCCAGCGGGTGGATCAAGCGCAACTTCTGTGCCTTCTTGCTCACGGTGATGGTGTCACCGGGGGCGCAGGTGAAATGGTTCTGCCCGTCGCAGGAGACTTGCGGGTAGATTTGCATGTCTTTGGACACCACGATTTTCAGCTCACTGTTGCCATCGACCACAATTGGCCGACTGGACAACATATGGGGGTACATCGGCACGATCACAATGGCATCGAGCTTGGGATGCATGATCGGGCCTCCCGCCGACAGCGCATACGCGGTTGAGCCGGTAGGCGTGGCGACGATCAGGCCGTCAGCCTTCTGGCTGCACACGAACTGGCCGTCGATATACAGTTCGAACTCAATCATCCGCGTGGATTTGCCCGGGTGCAGCACCACATCGTTGAGGGCATCGCCCTGGCCGATCGCCTCGCCATGGCGGCGCACTTCGGCCTGCAGCAGGAAGCGGTTCTCCACCAGGTAATGGCCGTCGAGCACCTTGGCCACTTCGACTTCCAGCTCATCGGGGCGGATGTCGGTGAGGAACCCCAGGCTGCCGCGGTTGATCCCCAGCACCGGCACGTTATGCCGCGCCAGCGCCCGGGCGGCGCCGAGCAGGCTGCCATCGCCACCGACCACGATGACCATGTCGCACACCTCGCCGAGCATCTTGCGCGACGAGGTTTGCAGGCCGTGGCCAGGGAGGATTTCAGCGATGGTGTCTTCGAGGATCACATGCAGGTGGCGCTCGAGCAGAAACTTCTTCAGCCGGCGGACGGTGTCCAACACCTGGGTACTGCCCAGGCGACCGATAATGCCGATATTGCGAAATTGCTCCATGGGGCTCCTGCGGGATCTGGGGTGAGGCAAAAAGAGCGATTATGGGCGAAAGGCCGTCTCAGGCAAAATCCTTTGTCGCCGCCAAGCCTTGATGACAATGGTTCTCAGGCACCTTCTGCACGCTGAAAAGGCTATGCTCGGACCATGACCCCATTCCCCGACTTGCACACCCTGCCCCGCCAACTGCGCCACCCCGAGGTGCGCGACCTGGCGTGGGTGATGCTCGCACCACCGATGCTGGCGCAGACGCCTTGGCCGCAGCGCCATCCGCTGGCGGGCAGTGACTGGGTGCAAGCCCCTCACCAACTCGAAGCCTGGCTGCGCCAGCTGGACCAGGACAGCAGCGCGTTGCAGCAGTGGCTGAGCCTGTCACGTACCCGGCGCCTGGGCCTGTACTACGAGCGCTTGTGGCAATTTGCGGTGCAGCAGGCGCCGGGTGTGGAGTTGCTGGCCGCCAACCTGCCGATCCGCCGTGCCGGGCACACGCTGGGCGAACTGGACATGCTGCTGCGCGACCGCGATGGGGTGCACCACCTGGAACTGGCGATCAAACTCTACCTCGGCCCGCAGGACGGCAACGGCCAGGACGCTACGCAATGGCTGGGGCCTGGCTGCCATGATCGGCTGGACCGCAAACTCGCGCACCTGGCCGAGCATCAATTGCCAATCTCCGCGCGGGCAGAAAGCCGCGAGGCATTGGCGGCGTTGAGTATCCAAGCGTTCGATGCGCATTTGTGGCTCGGCGGCTGTCTGCTCTACCCCTGGCCCGGCGCGGCGCACTCCCCCCTCGGCGCTCACCCGCAGCATCTGCGTGGGCGCTGGTTGCATCAGCGCGACTGGACAGACTTTGTCAGCACCCGCCCGGCGGGCCGCTGGCAACCCCTGCCCCGCCATGCCTGGCTGGCGCCCGCGCATTACCCGGCCGATGAAGTGTGGAGTGAGGTGCAGATGCAAGGTTGGCTGGCAGAGCTAGACCCAATGGCCCCGGCGCAGTTGCTGGTGCGCATGGTGCCGAACGGTGAGGAGTGGGAGGAAGCCGAGCGGTTGTTTCTGGTGGCTGATCTTTGGCCGAATGTGCCGGGGACAGGCTGATAGGTGTGGGGTGTTTGAGGGCCTCATCGCAGGCAAGCCAGCTCCCACAGTTTGACCGCGCCGCTGGCTTGCCTTTTGTAGGAGCGAGCAAGCTCGCTCCTACAGAATTGACCGCAGCGCCGATTCCATGTGGGAGCTGGCTTGCCTGCGATGGCGATAGCCCAGGCGCTACAGCTTATCGATGTGCTGATACTCCAACTGCAACCCCACCGCCAATTCCTCAGCCCGCCCCAACCTGATCGGCCCACGCTCGATGTCAATCAACATGCCTGGGCACTCCAATCGCGGCAGCGCACCAATCGCCTTGAGCCTCCCATCGGTCACCACCAGTAGCTTCTGTTGCTCGGCGGGATAGCGCTTGCGTCGCGCCGCCAACCAATGCCCCGCCTCGGTCAGCGCAGCCAGCAACGGCGTGCCCCCGCCCGCCCCCAACTGCTCCAACCAATCGGACAAGCCTTTCGCCGCCTTCAAACCTTGCACCTGCCACTTCGGCGATTGCCCGCTGGCCGTCAATAACGCCATGCGCGCCCGTTGGCGATAAGCATCATCAAACAGCTGGGCCAGCAGCCCCTTGGCATCGGTCAGTGCCCGATGGCGCCGCGTGGACGCCGAGGCATCGACAATCACCAGCCACAGTTCAGGAGCCGACCGGCTGCGCAGGTGGAACAGCAGGTCCTCACGGCATTGCGGCCGCCCACCCAGCAACGTGCCCGGCCAATTGATCGCCCCGCGCTGTGCGCTGCGGGCCTTGCCCTGCCTGCCGGTGTTCAATCGCCCCGCCTGGGGCCGGGCATCCGCCCCCGCGTCAGGTCGGGGGCGGATGCCTAGGGCTTTTTTGGCCAGGTGGGTACATCGCGGCGTGCGCCCGTGGGCAAGGCGGGGGCGAGCATATCGCCCCACTGGCCTTGGCCGGGCGAGGTATCAGAGGGTGACGATGACGGCCCGTCATCCGGCTGGGGCGGCGCGCCTGCCGGGGTTTGCTGCTGGCGGCGATGGCGCAAGGCGAACTCCGCCACCGCGTCGATATCTTCCTGCTCGATAGCAGCGGCGCCACGCCAAGCCGCATGGGCACGGGCGCCACGCAACCAGACCAGGTCGGCACGCAGGCCGTCGACCCCTGCGGCAAAGCAGCGCTCGGTGATGCGGGACAACGCCTGGTCATCCAGGGCGATACTGTCTAGCCGTGCCCGTGCCAGGGTGCAGCGTTCGCGCAAGGCAGCTTGCGCTGGCGCCCACTGCGCGCAGAACGCTGCCGGGTCAGTGTCGAAATCCAGGCGACGCCGGATGATCTGCCCGCGCTCGGCGGGCAGAGTCTGCCCGCTCAAGGCCACGTTGAAGCCGAAGCGGTCGAGCAACTGCGGGCGCAACTCGCCCTCCTCCGGGTTCATGGTGCCGATCAGTACAAAGCGCGCCGCATGGCGATGGGAAATCCCGTCGCGTTCGATCAGGTTGGTGCCGCTGGCGGCTACGTCCAACAGCAGATCCACCAAGTGGTCGGCCAGCAGGTTGACTTCATCCACGTACAGCACGCCGCCGTCAGCCTTGGCCAACACACCCGGGGAGAATTGCGCACGGCCTTCGCCCAGTGCTGCGTCCAGGTCCAGGGTGCCGACCAGGCGCTCTTCGGTCGCCCCCAGGGGCAAGGTTACAAACTGACCGCTGGCCAGCAGGTCTGCCAGCCCACGGGCCAGGGTCGACTTGGCCATGCCCCGTGGCCCTTCGATCAGCACGCCGCCGATCTTCGGGTCGATGGCGGCCAGGCACAGTGCCAGTTTCAAGTCGTCGGCGCCGACCACGGCGGACAGCGGAAAATGGGGAATGTCAGTCATAGTCAACTCTTAATAACGCGTTCAAACGCTCCCGCGTGGGAACGCTTCGCTGGACGCTCGGCGTCCGTTCTTGTGACGCAGAGCGTCACGGGCTGCATTCCCACGCGGAGCGTGGGAACGATCAGCAGAGTGTGGGAATGATCAGCGGAGCGCGGGAATGATCACTCAGCTGTCTTCTTCTATGTCCAGCAACAGGTTTTCCAAGGCTTCGCGGTACGCCCCCGGTGCCTGCCACAAGCCACGTTGCTGGGCTTCGAGCATGCGCTCGGTCATGTCGCGCAGGGCATCGGGGTTGTGCTGTTGCACAAAGGCACGGGTGTCAGGGTCCAACAGGTAGGCATCGGCGAGCAAGGCGTATTGGTGATCGTCAATCAGCGCAGTGGTAGCGTCGAAGGCGAACAGGTTGTCCACAGTCGCGGCCATTTCAAACGCGCCTTTATAGCCATGGCGCTTCACGCCCTCGATCCACTTGGGGTTGGCCGCACGGGAACGGATCACCCGGTTGAGCTCTTCCTTCAAGGTGCGGATTTTCGGCACGTCCGGCTGGCTGTGGTCGCCATGGTAGCTGGCGGCCTTTTCGCCGCTCAGGGTTTCCACGGCGGCCAGCATGCCGCCCTGGAATTGGTAGTAGTCGTTGGAGTCGAGCAAGTCGTGCTCGCGATTGTCCTGGTTCTGCAACACCGCCTGCACCTGGCTCAAACGCTGGGCAAATTGCTCGCGGGCCGCAGTGCCTTCGTCAGCGCCACCATAGGCGTAACCACCCCAGTTCAGGTAGACCTCGGCCAAGTCCTCGCGGCTCTGCCACAAGCGCCCGTCAATCGCGCCCTGCACGCCCGCGCCATAGGCACCCGGTTTGGCGCCGAAAATGCGCCAGCCGGCCTGCTTGGCCGCGGCACCTTCATCCAGGCCCGCCTCAAGCAATGCTTGGCGTTCACTGCGTACTTTGGCGGCCAGCGGGTTCATGTCGTCGGGTTCATCCAGGGCGGCCACCGCCTGCACCGCCGCATCGAACAGGCGGATCAGGTTGGCAAACGCATCGCGGAAGAACCCGGATACGCGCAGGGTCACGTCCACCCGCGGGCGGTCCAATAAGCTGATCGGCAGGATCTCGAAATCGTCCACCCGCTGACTGCCAGTGGCCCATACCGGGCGCACGCCCATCAGTGCCATGGCCTGGGCGATATCGTCACCGCCGGTGCGCATGGTCGCGGTGCCCCATACCGACAGGCCGAGCTGGCGCAGGTGGTCGCCATGGTCTTGCAGGTGCCGCTCAAGAATCAGGTTGGCCGACTGGAAACCGAGACGCCACGCCGTGGTGGTTGGCAGGTTGCGTACGTCCACGGTAAAGAAGTTACGCCCCGTAGGCAGCACATCCAGCCGACCGCGACTCGGCGCACCGCTGGGCCCGGCCGGGACGAAACGCCCATTCAAGGCATCGAGCAAGCCGCGCATCTCTGCGGGGCCGCAGGCATCCAGGCGTGGCGCGACGACAATGCGCAGGCTTTCGATCACCGACTTCACCTCCTGCCAGCCGGGCTCTTCCAACTGTTCGATGGGGCCTTCCAACGCCTGCTCGATCAAGCGCGCCGCGTACAACTCCAGACGTTCACGGGTATCCCCGGCCGTACGCCACAGCTGATCGTCAATCTTCTGCAACACCAACGGGCGCCGCCCCGTCCAGGGCTCGGCCAGTGCACAATCGAGCGGATCAAACCCCAGGTCGAATGCCTTGGCCAACACACGCAGCAGGCTCGACTGCGGGCCCCGGCCATCGCCACGGGGAATGCGCAACAGCGCCAGCAAGGTGTCGATACGCAAACGGCCCTCGGGCGACTCGCCAAAGATATGCAGGCCATCGCGGATCTGCGATTCCTTCAAGTCGCACAGGTAGGTATCCAGGCGCGGCAGCCACACCGCCGCGTCCGCCTCACTGCCCAGTTCAAGCTCCTGGTCGATACGGGTTTCGCGCACCAGCTTGAGGATGTCTTTTTGCAGCTCCAGCGCACGGCGCGGGTCAAGCAATTGCGCCTCGTAATATTCGTCGGCCAATAACTCAAGGTCACGCAGCGGGCCGTAGGTTTCGGCGCGGGTCAGCGGTGGCATCAGGTGATCGATGATCACCGCCTGGGTGCGCCGCTTGGCCTGGGCGCCCTCACCCGGGTCGTTGACGATAAACGGGTAGACATTCGGCAGCGGCCCCAGCAATGCATCCGGCCAGCAGTGCTCCGACAGGCCCACGCCTTTGCCGGGCAGCCACTCCAGGTTGCCGTGCTTGCCCACATGGATCACGCCGTGGGCGCCGTAGGTATGGCGTAGCCAGAAATAGAACGCCAGGTAGCCATGGGGCGGCACCAGGTCCGGGTCGTGGTACACCGCGCTGGCATCTACCTGGTAACCCCGGGCCGGCTGGATGCCGACGAAGGTCAGGCCCAGGCGCAGGCCGGCGATCATCATGCGGCCATCGCGGCACATCGGATCGTTTTGGGGGGCACCCCAACGCGCCAGCACGGCCTGGCGATTGGAGGCTGGCAAACGATCAAACATCGCCTGGTATTCCACAAGGCCCAGGCTTTGATGGCAGGGGCGCAGGTCGAGGCTGTCGAGATCGTTGGTGACGCCGCCGAGCAGTTCCTGGATCAGCGCGGTGCCGCTGTCGGGCAGCCGCTCCGCTACCGGGTAGCCCTCGATTTGCAAGGCGCGCAGGATATTCAGCGCTGCCGCCGGGGTGTCCAGGCCCACGCCGTTACCGATGCGACCGTCGCGGGTCGGGTAGTTGGCGAGGATCAACGCAATCCTTTTCTGGGCATTGGGCACCCGCGCCAACTCGACCCAACGGCGTGCCAGCTCAGCGACAAAATCCATGCGTTCGGGCGCTGCGCGGTAGCACACCACGTCCGACTGGCTGCGCTCGCTGCGCCAGGCCAGGTCCTTGAAGCTGATCGGCCGGCTGATGATGCGCCCGTCCAACTCCGGCAAGGCAATGTGCATCGCCAGGTCGCGGGGCCCCAGGCCTTGTTCGCTGGCCTGCCAGCCGGGTTGGTTGTCCTGGGCGCAGATCGCCTGGATTACCGGGATATTGCGGCGAAACGGGCGCAAATGCGGCGCTTCCGGGCTCGATTGGGCAAAGCCGGTGGTGTTCAGAATTACCGCGGCTTGCACGTCATCCAACAGGTCCTCGACCACCGAGAGGCAGCCGGGTTCTTTCAAACTGGCCACCGCGACAGGCAACGGGTTGAGGCCCGCCGCCTGTAAGCGCTGGCAGAACACATCAATAAAACCGGTATTGGCAGCCTGTAAATGGGAGCGGTAGAACAGCACCGCAGCCACAGGCCAATCGGGCTGCCAATCGGCCTGCCAGTCATTGAGGCGGGCATTGGCGTTGTGCGGGTGATAGATCGCCGTGCGCGGCAGCGCTTGTGGCTCGGCCCAGGCATAGTCGCAGCCCAGGTGGACACTGGCCAGGCAGTGATAAAAATCCAGGGCATTGCCCAGGCCACCTTGGCGCAGGAAGTGCCACAGACGCTCGCGGTGTTCGGCAGCAACAGTGCTCAGGCCGCTGAGTTCCGGGTCCGGACGGTCGTCACCCGGCACCAGGATCAGGGTGACGCCACGTTCGGCCAACTCCACCAGGCGCTCGATGCCGTAGCGCCAATACCCGATACCGCCGTGCAATGACAGCAGGATGACCTTGGCGTGGCGCAATACCTCGTCGACGTACAGGTCAACCGAGGCATGGTTCTGCACCTGCATCGGGTTGGCCAGGCGCAGGCTGGGGTAATCCTCGGGCAATTGCTGGGCGGCTTCGGCGAGCAGCGCCAGGCTGGAATCGCCGCTGCACAGGATCACCAGTTCAGCGGGGGTCTGGCCAAGGTCGGCAATATTGTCGTCCGCGACGAAACCACCGGGTTGGGTCCTGAGCAGGTGCATGGTTAAACGCTGAGGGCAGCGCGTAATTGCGCTTCGAGGCCAGCGGCGTCCAGTTCCTGGCCGATCAGCACCAGGCGCGTGGTGCGTGCTTCGTCAGCGCCCCAGGCACGGTCGAAGTGTTTGTCAAAGCGCGTGCCCACACCCTGGATCAGCAGGCGCATCGGTTTGTTGGGGATCGCGGCGAAACCTTTCACCCGCAGGATGCCGTGCTGCACCACCAATTGGGTCAGGGCGTCGAGCAGCAGCGCCTCATCGGCTTGGGGCAAGTCGATGGAGATGGAGTCAAAGGCATCGTGATCGTGGTCGTCTTCACCCTCGTGGTGATGGTCGTGATGGCTGTGACGCCCGTCGATATGCTCTTCGGAACCGGCGCCCAGGCCGATCAGCACGTCCAGGGGCAGACGACCGCTGCTGGCTTCGATGATCTTCACCGCCGGCGGCAGTTCTTCGGCCACTTCCAGTCGCACACGGGCCAGGTCTTCGGCGCTGATCAGGTCGGATTTGTTGAGGATCACCAGGTCAGCGCTGGCCAGTTGGTCGGCGAACAGTTCGTGCAAGGGTGATTCGTGGTCCAGGTTAGGGTCGAGTTTGCGCTGGGCGTCGACCTGGTCCGGGAAGGCGGCAAAGGTACCGGCGGCCACGGCTGGGCTGTCGACTACGGTGATCACCGCGTCAACGGTGCAGGCGCTGCGGATTTCCGGCCACTGGAAGGCTTGCACCAACGGCTTGGGCAGGGCCAGGCCCGAGGTTTCGATGAGGATATGGTCCAGGTCACCGCGACGGGCGACCAGTTCGCGCATCACCGGAAAGAACTCTTCCTGCACGGTGCAGCACAGGCAACCGTTGGCCAGCTCGTAGACGCGGCCATTGGCCTCTTCTTCGGTGCAACCGATAGAACACTGCTTGAGGATTTCCCCGTCGATGCCCAGCTCGCCGAACTCGTTGACGATCACCGCAATGCGACGGCCCTGGGCGTTGTCGAGCATATGGCGCAACAACGTGGTTTTGCCCGAGCCAAGGAAGCCGGTAACGATGGTGACGGGGAGTTTGGCCAGTGTTTTCATCGGATGCCCTTTGGGGCGGGCATACGGGACGACAGGCCCTGCGGCAGCGCGCAGCAGCGGATTCGTCACCGGATCACCCCGCCCGGTTGAATTGGAAAATCGGTTGCGAGGCAGGTCTCCTGGCTTGGGGTGTGCAGGTCTTGCGACCAATGCTGACTGCGCCTTCCCGCCCTATCGGCAGTGGCGTGGCAGTCAACTGAACCCTTCACAGTTGCGGGGGCAGCCGCGGCTTGAACCGCGTTCCCTTCTTAGCTTCGGCCTGGGCCGAAGAACCTCGAAGGTGCAAGGCTACAGTGGCTTGCAGCATTTGACTACCGTCCCGGCCCATGCTCTCCTACACGCCTTGTTTCGGGTGCCCTTCACAGGGTGAAACGGGAAACCGGTGCGTCATAGACCTATGACCAGTCCGGTGCTGCCCCCGCAACGGTAAGCGAGCGAAGCGTCACGGCCACTGTGCTTTTGCATGGGAAGGCGATGCTTTCAGGAGGACTCTTTCAAGAGCCGCCCCTCGCAAGCCCGGAGACCGGCCCGAAAAATTCAGATAACAAACCCGCGGTGGGCGGGCGCTGTTCAGAACCCTGCGTGCCTGGCGCGTGGGGTTTTCATGCGCTCGTTTCACCCTGACACCTGAAAGGGACGCGCCATGTCGATCATCAGCAGCACTTCGCACACCGCTACTAGCACCGCCACCCTCAGCCAACGCCTGACCGCCGCCATCGGTGCGTCGATCCTTGGCGCGTGCCTGGTGTATTTCGCCGGGTTCTCGCATATCGAGGCGGTGCACAACGCCGCCCACGATACCCGCCACAGCGCTGCGTTCCCGTGCCATTGAGAGCTGCCGACATGATCAAGCGTATTGCGCAAACCGCAGGGTTCACTGGGCTTTTGGCTGCCTTGCTGCTGACCCTGCTGCAAAGTTTCTGGGTGGCACCGCTGATCCTGCGGGCGGAAAGCTTTGAAAAAGCCCCGCCAGCCGCCGAAATGGTGCACGAGCACGCCGCTGGCGCTGCTGCCCACAGCCACGATGCCCAAGCCTGGGAGCCGGAAGATGGCTGGCAGCGTGTGTTGTCCACCACTGGAGGCAACCTGGTGGTGGCCGTAGGCTTTGCACTGATGCTCGCCGGCCTCTACACGCTGCGTGCGCCGACCCGCACCGCCCAAGGCCTGCTCTGGGGCCTGGCCGGCTACGCGACCTTTGTACTGGCCCCCACCCTGGGCCTGCCACCGGAACTGCCGGGCACTGCGGCCGCGGACCTGACACTGCGCCAGACCTGGTGGATCGGCACCGCAGCCTCCACCGCCGCCGGCCTGGCGCTGATCGTGTTCGGTCGCAATTGGCTGTTGAAAGGCCTTGGGCTGGCGATTCTTGCCGTGCCCCACGTCATCGGCGCGCCGCAACCTGAGGTACATTCGATGCTGGCCCCGGAGGCGCTCGAAGCGCAGTTCAAGATCGCCTCGCAATTGACCAACGTCGCCTTCTGGCTGGCCCTGGGCCTGATCAGCGCCTGGTTGTTCCGCCGCAACCGCGACGACCAATACTCGGCATGATGCTGGTTGTCGGTTTGGGCTGCCAGCGTGGCTGTGAGGTTCACAGCCTGCTGGCGTTGCTGGACGGAGCCCTGGCCGCGGCAGGCATTGATCGCTCACGCATAACTGCGCTGGCAAGCATTGATCGCAAGCGCGATGAACCTGGGCTGCTGGCGCTGGCCCAGCGGTTGAACCTGCCCTTGCAGTGCTTCAGCGCCGAGCGACTGGCGGACTATGAGCATCGGCTAAGTCATCGCTCAACGCTGGCGTTTGCCCATACCGGCTGTTATGGGGTGGCCGAAAGCGCCGCCCTGGCCCTGGCCGAGCACCTGTCCAATCGCCATGCGCGCCTGCTGATCACCCGCCAGAAAAGCGCACAGGCCACCCTTGCATTGGCCTGCGCGGGCTAAAATCCCGATAATTGCCGCTTTTGAGCATGAGCCGTGTTCATGCTCACCCGTTTCTGAACAGGACTTCTCCATGACCGTCTACTTTATCGGCGCCGGCCCCGGCGACCCGGAATTGATCACCGTCAAGGGCCAGCGGCTGATCCGCAGTTGCCCGGTGATCATCTACGCCGGCTCGCTGGTGCCCGCCGCCGTACTGGAAGGTCATCAGGCGCTCCAGGTGGTCAACAGTGCCGAGCTGCACCTGGAACAGATCATGGAGTTGATCAAGATGGCCCATGCCAAAGGCCAGGATGTGGCGCGGGTGCACTCCGGCGATCCCAGCCTGTATGGGGCGATTGGTGAACAAATACGCCATTTGCGTGAGCTGGGCATCCCTTTCCAGATCATTCCAGGGGTCACGGCGGTCGCGGCGTGCGCGGCCTTGCTGGAGACCGAACTGACCCTGCCGGACATCGCCCAAAGCGTGATCCTGACCCGTTACGCCGATAAAACCAGCATGCCCCCCGGTGAAGACTTCGACAGCCTGGCGCGACATGGCACCACGATGGCGATTCATCTGGGGGTCAATCATCTGCAGAAGATCGTTGCTGAACTGTTGCCGCACTATGGCGCAGACTGCCCGATTGCCGTGGTACACCGTGCCACCTGGCCGGATCAGGATTGGGTGGTCGGTACGCTGAGTGACATTGCCCAGAAAGTCGCGGCGAAGGGATTTCGGCGGACAGCGTTGATTGTGGTGGGCTGGGTGTTGTCCAGTGACAGTTTCAGCGAGTCGTCGCTGTACCGCGCAGGGCATGCGCACCTCTACCGCCCCTGAAGCAATGCGAACAACAATGTGGGAGCTGGCTTGCCTGCGA